>CARAIG010000073.1 GCA_948938605.1 uncultured Eubacteriales bacterium | reverse complement strand
TGAGTCAATTTGACCAAGACATAATATACAAACACTACTGGGAAGGATACAGCTTTGAAGAAATTGCATCGATGTACGGGTGCAAATCCGGAATGATACGTCAAAGATATTTTAGAATCAGAAAAAAATTTAAAAATTGACTGTTGCGTGTAACAAAAAAATTCCTTGATGTATCTGTGTAGTGAATTACAAAACCAAGGAGGAACTTTTTTATGCAACAAACAACGCAAATTAAAAAACTTTTGGTGATAGCCCTGCTATCGGCTATATTGTTGGCAGCTTTGCTGTCGGCAACGTCAATGGCGTTTGCACAGCCGCTTGACAACGACGATTTCGATGTGGTATTTTTAGAAACCGCAAAAGAACTGTACGACACTCCGTCCGAAGAATTGATGCTTACGGCAAACAAGGAACTATTGCTAGATATACGGCTAAATCCGTTGGGATACGTGTACGACTTTGTAATTAACGGCGAAAACGGCTACGCCACAGTTATTTTAATTGACGACGTTATAACCGTTACAGAATTTGCGCTCGAAACCCGCAGTCCGTATGAAAACGCAAAGGGCAACAAAGTGTACGTCAACTATCTTTATCACCTTTACGAAACCGACGGTGAATTTTTTACGGTGACGGACAATGTAAAATTAACGCAGCAAACGGTAGACGCACTAGCGGAAAAAGCATACAAAGGGTCGGCGATTACTAGCAGCCGCACAGAAACCATTACATATAAAAGCAAAACCCCCGGCGCTGCAAAAAACCTTGTATTCCGTCATCCCGCAATTACGACAGTAAGCGGAATAACAAACGCCTGCGCTCCCATTGCAGGCGCAAACCTAATTCAATATTGGGACAGACTTAACGAAAATTTAATTCCCAATTATACTTCGTATACTAAATTGGGCACTAATATCGTATACAAAACGGAAAATGCCACCGTACAACAAGTAGCGGTCCAATTGTACAAAGATATGAAAACCAATTCCACAGGCGAAGGCACCACCGAAGATCAATTCAAAAACGGGTTTAAAACGTATTGCAGCAGACAAGGCTATAATACGGTAAATTACAATTCGTGTATGAGCAGCAATAAGTTCAGCTACAATTTGGCAAAACAAAGACTTGACGCAGGACAGCCCCTAGCGCTGTTCGTAGATACGTTTACCATTGCAAAGATTACCGAAGGAAATACTGACAGCATAAAATACCTTGTAAGCAACGCTTGCCACGTAATGGCGGGCTTTGGATACAAAGAAGTAAGTTATGTGCTGACTAACGGCACAACGAGAAACGATTACTACATTGCCGTTGCAGGGGGATTTCAAGAGTACGGTATTTCGTTCTACAACGTTAATCTCGATACGCAAATAGATGACGTATTCGGAGTAGTAATATCTTAAAAGGAGTAAAATGAAAAAAGACAAGTTACAGCAAAGTGCAGACAAATTTTTAAGCCAATACGACAATCAAGAATTGCGCGGTAAAATGGTACAGGACGTAAATGAGGGCAATGAACTGGTAATAAACAACGCCAAAAGGAATTGGATTATTACCGTATCAACGGTATTGCTGATTTTAATACTGGCATTCGGCACATATATGTTATTGCGGAAAACGCCTGAAAAAAAACACTATTCAGCGGAAAACCAAATAACATACAACGCAACAGTTGATGAAATATCTTTAAAAATACCCAAATTAAACATGTACCCCGCTAATATCGCTCTTTGCCAAAGGATTGACGACCTGTATTATAACGAAACTTTATATTATAGAGTTAAATTTACAAGCGCCGACGATACCGAAACTTTCGACCTAATTATCGTCACCAATCCGGAATATCAGTACCCGTTCAGTGATAAGAAATATGACAGACAATATACTCCGTTAAATATGCAATATACCGAACATTGCGTTTTCGAAAGCGGCATATATGCGTTTAACTGTTTAGGGGAATTTACCGTAAACGGCGTGAAATTGTATATAAATTACGAAGGACTTGAATTAGAAAACAAAAGTAATTTTACAAATTTTTTAGATCAGTGCCTTTCAATAAAGCAAACACACTAAACGTAACTTTATAGCATAATATAAAAACAAGGTTGTACCGAATATCGATACAACCTTGTTTTTTAATAATTATTTTATGCTGTTTAAATCTGTACGATTATTTTGCGGCGTGACCTGCCGATTCGAATACTTTTTCCATTTTTTCCTTAACCATTTCCTTAACGGCAGTTCTTGCGGGAGTGGTATACTTACGGATTTCGTATTCCTGCGGTTGGGTAAAGAAGAATTTGCGGATTTCGCCGGTAAACGTTACGCGCAAGTCGGTACCGACGTTAATTTTGCATACAGAGTGATGAGACGCTTCGGTAAGCATACTTTCGGGGATACCGATTGCTTCCTTCATTTGTCCGCCGTATTGGTTAACCAATGCCAAACGTGATTGGGGGACGGACGAAGATCCGTGCAATACCAAGGGGAAACCGGGAAGCTTTTCTTCGATTTCGTCTAAGATATCAAACCTTAATTGGGGTTTTTGACCGGGCTTAAATTTGTATGCGCCGTGCGCCGTACCTATTGCTATTGCCAAACTGTCAATGCCTGTGCGGGTTACAAATTCCACTACATCGTCGGGGTGGGTAAATCTGCCGTACTTGTCGTTAACGTCGATATCTTCCTCGATACCTGCTATTGCGCCCAATTCGCTTTCGACAACTACGCCCTTAGCGTGAGCGTATTCCACCACTTCCTTAGTGATACGGATGTTTTCCTCGAAGTCGTACGCGCTTGCGTCGATCATAACGGACGTAAAGCCGTTGTCAACGCAATATTTACAAATTTCAATCGACTTGCCGTGGTCCAAGTGCAAAGCAACTTCCACGCCGTAAGTTTCAACGGCGGCTTCGATTGCGTGTCTTAAATAAGCAATGCCGAAATATTTAATAACGTTTTCCGTAATAGCGATTATAACGGGCGATTTTGTTTCAGCTGCCGCTTCGATAACGGCTTGCAGCGTTTCCAAGTTGTCTACGTTAAACGCGCCAACCGAAAAGTGTTCCTTGTATGCCCTTTTAAACATTTCCTTTGTCGTAACTAATGCCATAATATTTTTCCTCCTTTTATTTGAGCGCGTGATTTGCGCTTCCAAACACGTTTATTATTTTGTCTTTAACCAGTTCGCAAACGGCGTCCATTGCCGGAGCGATAAATACTTTTAAATCGAACTTTTCGGGGTTTTCGCTCAATGCCTTGCGCAAAGCGCCTACATATGCGACTCTCAGGTCGGTACCGACGTTAATTTTGCATACGGCGTGATGAGCTGCTTCGTTAAGCATACTTTCGGGAATACCGATTGCTTCGGGCATTGCTCCGCCGTAACTGTTAAGTATTTTTAACGACGCTTGGGGAACGGACGACGCGCCGTGCAGTACCAAGGGGAAACCGGGAAGTTTTTGTTCGATTTCTTCCAAAATGTCGAACCTTAATTGGGGTTTTTGACCGGGTTTAAACTTGTATGCGCCGTGCGCCGTTCCTATTGCTATTGCCAAACTGTCGATACCTGTGCGGGTTACAAATTCCACTACATCGTTAGGATGAGTAAAGTGACCGTATTTGTCGTCTACGCAAACGTCGTCTTCGATTCCCGCAATGGCGCCCAATTCGCTTTCGACAACAACTCCCTTTGCGTGGGCGTATTCCACTACTTCCTTAGTCATTTTGATGTTTGTTTCAAAGTCGTACGAACTTGCGTCGATCATAACGGACGTAAAGCCCAAATCTACGCATTCCTTGCACAACTCGACCGACTTGCCGTGATCCAAGTGCAAGCATATGGGAGCCTTTGCCGTTTTTAAAGCGCAATCGACCATATCGCGCACATATTCTCTGCCGATAAAATTCAACGCTCCCGACGAAATTGCTACGATTACGGGCGAATTTGTTTCCTCCGCCGCGCGAACAACCGCCTTAAACGTATCAACGTTGTCTACGTTAAACGCGCCTACCGCGTAACCCTTTTTATAGGCGTCTTTAAACATTTCCTTTGTAGTAACTAATGGCATAATTTATATTTCTCCTTAATTAAAATTTATTGTGTCCTTTACTGCCGAATACGTTTGTCAACTTGTGATATACCAAATCGTAAACTGCTTTTTTTGCCGGCTCCAAAAACGTCCTAGGTTCAAACCGCGACGGATTTAACGCAAGAGACTTGCGCAAAGCGGCAACATACGCTACGCGGAAATCCGTACCGATGTTGACTTTGCACACACCCAGTTTTACAACTTCCCTAATTTGTTCTTCGGGTACGCCGACAGCGCCGCAGATATTTCCGCCGTAGTCGTTAAAATCCTTTAAATTTGCATTATTTATAGTGCTGGAACCGTGCAAAACAAACGGAAAATTGGGCAGTAACGCCATCATTTCCTTAATTAACCCAGTTTCCAACGTTGTGTGCTTTTGCATACCGTGGCAAGTTCCAACCGATACGGCAAGGCTGTCCACGCCTGACTTTAAAACAAATTCCTTAACCGCTTGCGGATCGGAATATCCGCCATGCCCCGAACCGCCGTCTTCGCCGCCCAGTTCGCCAAGTTCGCCTTCGACTACGGCGCCGTGAGCGTGAGCGTAATCGGCAACTTCCTTAGTAAGCCTTATGCGTTCGTCGAAACTAACGTCGTCGCCGCAATCCATCATAACCGACGTAAAACCTTCGTCTATGCAAGATTTGCACACTTCGAAACTGTCGCCATGGTCTAGATGTATTGCAAAAGGAATCGTAATATCTTTGCTGACGCATTCCACCAATTCCTTTATGTTTCCGGGGTGCATAAACTTGCGCGATCCCTTGGAAATAGAAATGATAACGGGGGATTTAGCGTCTTCGGCAGCTTGTAAAAGTCCTTGAACCATTGCAATGCTGTCCACGTTAAACGCGCCGACCGCATAATGGTTTTTGTAAGCGTCTTCAAACATCTTTTTTGTATTTACTAACGGCATAGGTCTACTCCTGCATTAAATTTTGCTTTTTAATTTTTCGAAAAATTCGTCCTTAAAATTTGTCTGCGAAACGGGTGTTACGGATATGTATCCGTTGTGTACCGCGCTTACGTCGTAATCGTCGTCGTCGAATATATCGTCGTCGTGAATATGCGTAATTTTATATTCGTCTTTGCCCAAATCGGTAAGCGTATATCTGCTGTGCCTTATGTGTAATTTTGTAATTTTAACCCCTTTAAACGGCTTGTCCGCGGGATTAAGGTTTACGTTAAGGAAATATTCGTCCGAAAGCAAACCGTGTTCAAATACAAATTCAAGCGACTTTTTGATATACGTTTTAATATGGGCGTTGTCGATAAAATGTCCTGCGGAAAAAGCAATACATTTTTTGCGGAATGCCAAACCTTGCTCGCACGCACCGCAAGTGCCCGAATACATAATGTCGTTAGACAAATTGTACCCGTGATTGCAGCCCGAAACGACAATATCGTAGTCGCCTTTTAAATAGACATTGGCAAACAGTATGCAGTCAACGGGCGTTCCGTCCACCTTAAAATTATGCTCGTCCACCTTGTGAACCGTTAACGGCTTGCGGTAAGTAGTAAAACCGCAGGACATTCCGCTTTGCGGGACAGACGGCGCAAATACGTACACTTCGCCGTAATCTTTTAAAATTTCCTTGACTGTTTCGATACCTAACGAGCCGAAGCCGTCGTCATTGGTAAGAACAATTTTCATTCAGCTGCTCCTTCGTGTTCGTGCATCATCCAGCGGAACGATTCGAACTTCATAACGACTTGCGTCTGCGACGCAAAATCCTGTACGCCGCGGTTATATTTGACCAAACACATCATTGCAAACGATACCAAAACGGTTATCAAAGTAATATGGCTAAAAAATACAAATACCCAAAACGGAATAAGGAAGTTTACGACAACTACGATTAAAGACCTTAATATTAATTGCATTTTTTTAACTTTGCCGATACGGCTTGCATCCATAAGACAAATTTTACAAATTATTTGACCTAACGTTTCGCCGTTTTTACGCAATAGCGGAATTAAAAAATAAAACACACCGGCAGAAATTACAAACGAAATCAGCATCGAATAAACCATAATGTTAAACGTTTTGTTAGCCGACGATATGTAAACGGGATCGCTCGACAAAATATTCAATGCCTTTTCGTATTGGTTGACGTAAAACTTTTTAACGTCGTTCTCGTCGGCGTCCGCCGTCCTGACCAATTCGCCTTTGGAATTGATTGTGTATAACTTCGAGTCCAACTTAGCTTTTGTATATTTGGATAAATTGTCGTTTAAACTGCCCAACGGGTGTTCGGTGTAAAACTTGGTAATAGGAACATCGTAATTTTCTTCAACCGATTTATTGTCGTCGTAAGCATTTCCTATCGGTATGTTTAAGCCGTTTTGCTGTAAATACAAACCGCTCTCGGCAAATATCTTGTTGATATTGCTTTGAGCGTCGTAGTAACCCAGCGGGCGGAAAATAACCGCCGCCGCAAATAATTCGATGAGTGCAAGCGCGACAAAAATAAACAGCAAATCTAACAGACCCGAACCGATCCTTCTCATTAAAGAAGGACGGCGGATCTGCTCCAAATCTTTTTTTACTTGCTCTTTACGTGATAGTTCTTCTAATTGAAGAATGTCGTTATCGTACATTGAATCACCTATTAACACTAAAACAGGCATAGTATACACAAAGCCGCTTATATTTACCGCATATTAGTGATGTGTTTTTAAAAACAGACTGAAACGGTTTGCGAACGCTATGATTAGCAACGTGATATTCGAACACTGTAAAGTTTAGGCGGCGTTATGTGTGGTTATTCGGCGTAACTACGCACTCACAGTACATACAGTACAGTTTCGTACGTATTTACTTGCCTAACCACCGCACATTTCATCTGCCTAAACCGCTATCGCGCCGAACGGGTGCAGATTGTGTGCCGTTGACGTCATTGTGGCACGCGGGCGTACTTGCGGTACGTACACGTGACAGAATGCGGCAAGGGTGCGCTAGATGCGCTTGGTCGGTTTGCAGGGTTCGAATTTCACGTTGCTAGCCGTACGGTACTAACAATGCAAATTATGCAGTGCCAGTACCCCTTGGCTAATATGTTTTAATTATTTTTCCGCTGTCTTTTTTGCAGTGGTCTTTTTAGTTGTAGTCTTTACCGTAGGTTCCTTTTTTGCAGGCGCTTTTTTAGTTGCAGTCGCCTTTTTGGCGGGAGCCTTTTTAGCGGGTTTTTCCTCCGCGGTTTCCTTTGCGGCGGGTTCTTCGTGTCCGGCAACCGATACCGAACCTAATGCAACCCTTTCCTTATCGACAAACAATACTATACCATTGCCTACAATGTTAAACTTAATTTCTTGGTCTACTGCGTAGTCGATTGAGCCGAACACAACGGAGGAAAGGATACTATCGTTAATTTTAATTTTAACGGTTGTTTCCATACCTGCGGGTAGTGTGGAATATGCAGTGCCTTGAATGGCGCCGTTATCCATAATGGGCAAAAATTCCGGACGGATACCCAAAGTAAGTACGGGAGCGGCGAATTTGGCTGTTGCTGTTTCCTGCTTGGGTTCTTCCGTAACTTCTTCCTGTTTGGTTTCCGCTACCGCTTCGTCCGCTTTAGCTTCGGGCTGCGCTTGGGGTTGTTCCGCTTGGGGTTCAACTTCCTGCGCGGGCTTACTCAAAACAATATCTTCCGCCGACGTATATGTAATTTCCGTCCCGAAGAAATCGAGTTTAAGCTGTTTTGGGGATACAACTTCCTTTAAGTCCACTTTGACAAAGTTCATTGTGGGGTTACCTATAAAGTCCGCGACAAACAGATTGTTGGGCTTGTTGTAAACGGTAAGCGGGGGATCGTATTGTTGCATAACACCCTTTTCGATTAAGCAAATACGTGTAGCAAGCGTCATTGCTTCCAACTGGTCGTGAGTAACGTATACAAACGTCGAGTTGGTATCGGAATGCAAACGTTTAAGTTCGGTACGCATTTCGCCGCGCAACTTAGCGTCCAAGTTGGACAAGGGTTCGTCCATAAACAATACTTTGGGACGGGGCGCCAACGTACGCGCAATTGCAACACGTTGCTGCTGTCCGCCCGACAACTCGGCGGGATACCTGTTGCGGAATTCTTCGATTTTAAGCATTTGCATAACTTCCAATGCGCGTGCTTCGATTTCGGGCTTTTTCCACTTTAAGTTTTCCAAACCGAAAGTGATGTTTTTGTAAACCGTCATATGCGGCCACAAAGCGTAGTTTTGGAACAGGAAACCTATGTCTCTTTTTGCGGGAGATACGTTTATGCCCGCTTCGGAGTCGAAAACAACTTGGTCCCCTATTGTGATTTTACCTGTGGTAGGTGTTTCAAGACCTGCAATCATACGCAAAGTTGTAGTTTTGCCGCAACCAGACGGTCCCAGCAAAGTAATAAATTCGCGGTCTTCTATTACCATACTCAAATTTTCTACGGCGGTAAATTTACCCCACCGTTTGGTAACGTTTTCTAATTCTATTCTAGGCATAATTTTTAACCTCCAATTCCTTTATCGATTGACGCGCCCGTCAATTTGTTGACAAGCAAGTTTGTAGCGATAACAAACAAAACTATAAGTAAGTTTATACCGTTGGCGATTTGCGAAGCGCCGTTCCTTGTAAAGTATTCCATAACGTTAGTTGCAAGCGTGAAACTGGACGTGATAAGAACGAACAATGTGTATTCGCGCATACAGCTGATGAACGGAAGCAAATATCCGCTGATAAAACTGGACTTTTGTATGGGGAACAAAATACGCGTCATACGTTTACCCCAGGAACAGCCCGTAATCAACGCCGCTTCCTCTATTTCGCCGGATAATTGCAACATTGCGTTAGTACCCGTACGGGATGCAAACGGCAGGAACTTGATACCGCCGACTATAATACAAATAGCAACTGCCGACGCTTCATTCAAAGACGTTTGAACATCAAGGAACTTGAACGTATCAGTTTTAATAAGAGCAAAGAATACAGCGCCGAAACTCAAAGACGGAATCAAGTAAGGTAAAAACGCCAAACTCGAGACAAGGTTTGCAAACCTGCTGTGACGTTTTTTGCTTACCGCATAACCGATAAGAACACCGCAGGTGCCGCAAATCATTGCAACGCATACCGCAATCAAAATGCTGCGTCCGAAAGATTTTAAAACAGTACCGTTAAAGAATATACCTTGCGTTGACAAATCACGCGATTCCAAGAAAACGTCGTCAATGGTATTTTCTTTACTGAACCAGTATTTTAAAGTTGCTGTTTTAATGTCGCCGGGCGTTTCTTCGATACTTTCAATTACAAACGAAAACAAAGGTACGATTGCAAAGAAAATAACTATTATAAGAACAATAACGGCAATAACCCATTTTGCGCCGCGCAAATTAATTTTGCTGATTTGTCCCGACTTACCCGAAACGGTAGTAAATCCCTTACGGCTACGGGTAAATGCATTGTTGACTAGCAAAATAGTGACGCTGAAAATCAACAATACCGTTGCCATAACGTAACCTTCGCCCATTTTGCCGGTAGACAATGCACTGCGCATAGTCAATGACAAGAAATAAGACGGATTGGTTTTACACAAAAACGAAGGTACGGTGTAAGTAGACAATGAACTTGCAAATACCAACAAAATAGTAGATACCATTGCAGGCGCAACGATAGGTAAAGTGATGCGCCACACTATTTTTGCGCGGGAAGCTTTAAGTATAGTTGCGGCTTCCTCCAAGTTTGCGTCCATATTACGTAAAATACCGCCTATCAATATGTAAGCAAAGGGCGCATAGTGGATACCCATAACCATTGCGGTGGGGAAGAAACCGTATACCATCCATTCCGGAGCACAAATAGTTGTAACGGATTGTAACAATCCCATTCCGGGTGAAGCGGGGATACTGGTATTTTTAAAGAAGTTTTCCCAAAACATCGCCAACGACCAACTGGGCATAATGTAAGGGAATACAAATACCGTAGAAATAAATTTTTTAAACGGCATGTTTGTCCTTGCAATCAAAAATGCCAACACGCCGCCGCTAATAACCGCAATAAGGCAAGCGACAACCGCCATACCCATTGAACGTGCCAAGGGCAACCAAAATGCGCTTACCGAGTAAGACTGCGTCATTCCGACGTCTAATTTAAGATTGAACAACAGCGACGGCCATTGCATAAAAGTAAAATCGCCTTTTTTAACGTTTTTATCCCACAAATCGTTAATGAAATCCGCTTCGTTTCTATTATGTACGGTTAACGAGTCCCCTACCATCATTATTAACGGAACAAGAACGCCGATAACCAAAATAACGAAGAAAATTACCAAAATGATATTGTACGACTTGGAAAAAAATGTTTTGGCGGAGTTCTTTGCTTTTTTAAAAAACTTTTTTACGTCAGGACTGCTTTTAGTTCTAGTTTGAACATTTTCTGACATATATTTCCTCCTTTTTAACTTACAAATGGGGGAGTAAGGCTCCCCCATTAATCAGTTATACAAAATATGTTTAAGTTGCAACTACGCTTTGTTTTGTGCAATCAAACCGAGAATTCTGTTAACTTGCGTGATTTTTACGCCTTTAAGGTAGTCGTAGCTTTCAACAAGTTCTCTTTGGATATGAACGTCTCTTGTCCAGTCGTTTTGTGCATAAGTTATAGCATTGGATGCAGGAGAGTAGTAACCGTATTGGTTAACGGGAGTTCCTGTCGTTCCATCAGCGGAAGGAAGTTTATTGTTGTAAATTGCACCTGCGTAAGCTTGAAGAGTTACAAGGTAACGAGCGTACAAGCAAGCCGTATAGGGGTGCTTAGCGTTGTTAACTACTTGCGAGCACATAGCGTACATAAAGCCGTTGAAACCTTCGATTTCGCGGTCCCATTTAACGGTCTTCATAGCGTTGATTTTGCCCACATTGTCGCCGGAAGTTTCAACCAAATCTTTAAGGATAGGATCGGTTTCTTGACCTGCAACCGTATAATATTTACCTACAGCATCCTTCATCTTAGCGAATGCGCCGTAGTAAACGTAACCGTTTGTCCAGTCGTCTTTAAGTTGGGTTTCCTTCATAGCTGTTCCGTCGGAGGAGTGGAAACGGGAAATGTTAGCAATAAATTCCGTAACCCATTGTTGTCCAGCGGAAGTGTAAGTATCGGAAGACCAATCTTTGTTGTAATATTTTTTATAAGCAGCCTCAATTCTTTCTTGGTTTTCGGGAGCTTCGCAGCTTAGCAAGAAAGACATATTGATTTGTTCGGTAGCAGCTGTTTGGAAAGAAACCTTATCCAAGTGGTCAGCGTCAGCGTCTGTGCCCGCCAATTGCCAAATGTTGTACAATGTTTTACCTGTAACTGTTTCGAAGTTGCTGTTAGTCCAGAATACTTTGTTGAAGTAAATACCTTTTAAGGGTTTAATGTCAGCGTCTGTCAAACCAAGTGCTTTGTAATCGGAAGGAACATAGTTGTGAAGAAGTTCCCCGTCAACAGCTGCAATTGAACGAACGTCTTGTACTAATGCAAAGTCTGCAAAGTATTTATTTTCAGCAGTTTCCAATGCTTGAAGCAATTGATAATCCTTATAGTCGTTTTTGCAGGTAGAATTTTCAGTTGTTACCCATTCGTATTCCTTTTGAAAAGCTTCCAAAGTTTTTGCCAAAACGGATGTAAGTCCTACAACTTTAAAAGTATCCTTGGATTCTTCCATTTCCTTTTTGGAAGCGGCTTTTAAGTCCTCCAAAGACATTTTGCTTGCTTCTGCTACTACTTTTGCAGTACCTTCGAGATTTTCTTGAGGGCCACACGCAACAAGCGCGAAAGCCGCCGAGCAAACCATAGCAAGCACGATAACGATTGTTAAAAGTTTTTTCATGTTTTTTCTCCTTTTTTTAATATAGCAGGTGTTTCCTGCAAACAAACGGAATTCTGCTTCCGTTTAGTTTCCACATTTTTACACCCAAAACTTTTAAGGCGTAACGTGTTTGTCGAGCAAACGACAAACGTCCCCTGCGCAGGGGACGTTTTACAAAAAACTTATCCACCGCTGCACAAGTTATTTTTTAAGTTTACTTTAATGCTATTATTCTATACCATTCAAAATGCAAAGTCAATACCCATTTTAAAAAATAAACACTGTTTTTTTTTGAATGAACGAAGTTTTAAACCGCTGCATTACAAAATTATTTACCAAATTGCTGAATTTTAACAGTTTAAATATAAAAACGTTGCATATTGTAAAAAAGACAATAGCCCGCAAAGCAGTTACTAAACGCAACAACCTAAGCGAGCTGTAAATTAAATATTATATTATAATTTATTATTTAACCTTATATCTAAATCCGTATTAACGGAATACTAGAAAAAACAAGGAATAACAGACAAGTGCGTACGCACGAGTGACAGTGACATAGCAATGCGCAATCTATATACCGCAACAACCGTTATTCGACCGGGTATACAATGAAAACAAGGTATTGCATAGTTACGCAATTAAAGACCGCGAAGTTCGGCGCTAGGTACGTATTGACGGACAATTTCAAGGTAGCGGCGCATTGTTTGTTCGTCGCAACCGATTGTGGACGGAACGATCAAGTCGCCGCTGTTTACAAACATTTGCAAATACAGACGCTTTGATCCCGTAAGCCACTGCGCCATTTCCGTTATGCTTTGTTCGTCGTGCAAGTTGCCTGTAACCGTCGTGCGGAATTCGTAATCCACCGCACCGCTTTTAAGATATTCTACCGATTGTTCGATTTTTTTAACGTCAACTTCGTTACAGCCCGCCGTTATGCAATATTTATCCTTGCTGTTTTTTACGTCCATTGCAACGTAGTCTACAAGCCCCGCTTTGACTATTGTTTGCAACCGTTCGGGATATGCGCCATTTGTATCCAATTTAACGGAATATCCCAAACTTTTGACTGCCTGCAAAAATTCCTCAACGCCGTTTTGGATTAAAGGTTCGCCGCCCGTTAAGCACACGCCTTCCAAAACGTGTTTACGTTTTTGCAAAAAGCGTAGCGCTTCGACAACGGATATTTGTTTTCCGTCGTTTCCGCAAACAAGAGTATTGTTGTGACAAAACGGACAACGGAAGTTGCACCCGACAGTAAAAACGGTACACGCAACTTTTTCGGGAAAGTCAAGCAATGTTAAATTTGTAATTCCACCGATAATCATAAGTACATTTTCCTAACATTATTTTAAATTGCACAGTTCCTTTGCAATGCCGCACGCCAAACGTATATTATTAAACACAAGCTGTATGTTTGCCGCAAGGCTTTGTCCGCAGGTTAACTTTTGAATTTTGTCCAAAAGGAACGGGGTTATGTTTTTGCCCGATATGCCTTGCGCGTCCGCTTCGGTTAACGCCTGCTCGATGTTGGAATTGATGTAATCGCTATCCATAGAGTATTCGTTTGGTATGGGGTTGACAATCAACATTCCGCCGTTGAGTTTTAGTTGCTTTTTAGCGTAAATGGCTTGCGCTATTTCCTTGGCGGAGTCGAGTTCGTAATCGGTTTTAAAACCGCTTTTTTGCGTGTAGAAAGCGGGCATATCGCTTGTTTTGTAGCCAATGACGGGAACGCCCCTTGTTTCCAGACATTCCAACGTTAAACCTATGTCCAGTATCGACTTTGCGCCTGCGCATACAACCGCCACGCTTGTTTGTTGAAGTTCGTCAAGGTCGGCGGAAATATCCATAGTTTTGTCGGCGTGACGGTGAACGCCGCCGATGCCGCCGGTGGCAAACACGTCAATACCTGCAAGCGAACACGCATACATCGTACCCGCCACAGTCGTTGCGCCGTCAAGCCCCTTTGCCACAACTATCGGCAAATCACGACGGGACACTTTAACGACCGATGTGCCTTTTTTACCCAACAATTCTATTTCGGCATCCGAACAGCCGATTGTAAGCACGCCGCTTATTACCGCTACGGTTGCGGGAACACAGCCGTTTTCGCGCACTATCTTTTCCGCCATACGCGCCGTTTCGACGTTTTGCGGGTACGGCATTCCGTGCGAAATTATGGTCGATTCCAATGCCACTACCGGGCGGTTGTTTTTAAGCGCCGACGTAACTTCGTCGGAAATTTTAATAATTTGCATAATAACACCTTTTTGTTTTTTTACAATACATATTATCTCATTAACCGCACAAATTTGTCAATTGCACGAATATTTTTTGTTGTTTTTTATACCTGTATATAAATTTAACTGTTTTTACAAAACAGAATTATATCGGCAAATATACCCGTTATATAATTTTTTGTAAAAGTTTATTTACATTTGTTGCAATTTGGCGTATAATACATATGATGCGAAATATGGTTTTTAACCGCAGAGCAATTGAACCATACGGCTAGCATTACGGAGGCAAAATGAGAAAAACAAAAATTATTTGCACGTTGGGTCCCGCAAGCAGTACTTACGACCAATTAAAGAAAATGGCGCTTGCCGGAATGAATGTGGCGCGTATCAATATGAGCCACGGCGTCTACGAAGAACACCAATCGAAAATCGATACCGTAAAAAAGGTACGCCGCAGCTTAGGCGCGCCGATACCTATTATGATCGATACCAAAGGACCGGAAATTCGCATAGGCACATTTAAAAACGGAAAAATCGAAGTCCGCGAAGGTATGCCGTTTGACTTTGTAAATACCGATGTTGTAGGGGACGAAACAAAAGTATCGATAACATACAAAAATTTATACAAGGATATTCAAGACGACTGCACTATTTTGCTTAACGACGGTTTACTGATTTTCCGCGTTACGTCCATTGACAAAGACGGAACAATCCACACCGAAGCGCAAAACAGCGGGACTTTGAGCGACCGCAAAGGTTTGTTTGTACCCAACGTCAAATTGAATATGCCGTTTTTGTCCGAACAAGACAAGCGCGACCTTGACTTCGGCATTAAAAACGGAGCGGAAATGTACGCGGCAAGTTTTGTACAAGACGGACAATGCGTAAGAGATATACGCAACTATCTTGCCGAACACGGCGCAAAAGACGCTTGCATAGTAAGCAAAATCGAAAGTCAAAGCGGCATTGACAACTTGGACGAAATAATTAAGGAATCGGACGGCATTATGGTTGCGCGCGGCGATTTGGGAGTAGAATTGCCTTACGAAAAACTGCCCGCAATGCAAAAAATGATGATTACCAAAAGCCGTATGCAAGGCAAGTTTGTAATTACCGCAACCGAAATGTTGGAAAGTATGGTTACAAAGCTGCGCCCCACCCGCGCGGAAATAGTAGACGTTGCCAACGCCGTATACGACGGATCGAGTTGCGTAATGCTATCCGCCGAAAGCGCAGTAGGCATTAACCCGCCTAACACTATCGCTACTATGGCGCGCATTGCGGAAGAAGCGGAACGCAACATCGACTACAAACAAATGTATACCGGTTCGCCCTTTACCTTGATGAACAACACCGACGCAATTTCGCACGCTACCGTCAACACTGCGTTTGACATTAACGCAAAAGCAATTGTGGTTTATACGGCAAGCGGAGTGTCGGCGCGTATGGTATCGCGCTTCCGTCCCGAAGCCCCCATTGTTGCAATGACAAACAGCGACAGAGTGTACCACCAATTATCCCCCAGTTGGGGCGTAATACCTACAATTTGCCAAACGTTCGACAATACCGACGATATGTTTATTAACGCCGAGGAAACGGTTAGACGTTTGGGACTTGCTAAAACGGGCGATAATATAGTAATTACAGCAGGCGTTCCGCTAGGCAAAAAAGCAGGCACGAACCTTATTAAAGTAGGCAAACTTGCAGAAGAATAAGTTATAAAAAATTAGGCGGCCGTCTAAATTGACGGTCGCCTTTTTACATACTAAATTACAAAAAGACAACGAACTGCGTTTTTTACATTCCGTTATACTACTTGCCGTGAATATTGTCGATTTTGATTGTTCGCTTCATAAAGAAACGCAGCAAATACCACAGTACCACAAGCAATTGCAAAGCCGCGCCCGCAATGTAAATTGTCCAAGCGTAGGCGGAAATTCCGAGCAACGGCGACAGTATGACGTGAACCAACACGCAAACCGACCACACCAAGGCGGATACGGACAATGCTTGCATCCATAACTTACCCCATATACTGCTGAACACAACCAACACTATCATAGATACAGGCAATGCCACAATGTAAGCGTATTCCGCCATAGGCAAAGTTTTATCCACTATTAAACCTATTGCCATTGCAATGGTAGCAATAAACCACACAAGTCCGAACGAAAGCAACGACACAAGCCAATGTTTAGCCGCGCGGGTACGCGTATTGGGCTTAACAGGCTTACTGTCGGGGACAACCAAAAAATCGTTGACGGTAATGCCGTAAATATCCGCAAGGGTTTTTAATACGGAAATATCCGGCATACCTTCGCCGCGCTCCCATTTACTGACGGCTTTATCCGAATAATTAAGTTTGTCCGCAATTTCCTGCTGGGTCAATTTTGCATTTTTACGGTAAATTACCAAATTATGGGCGATAATGTCTTTTAATTCTTCCATAATGCCATTTTACCACATATACGCTTGTTTTTGCAAGCAAAAATTCATTGAAAAAGCAACTCTACTCACAGTAGAGTTGCTTTTTTTGCTCTATTTTGACGATAATGCAACGTAGACCCTGTTTAGTAAACGGTAGGGAAACTTTGCGTTTAACTTGGTGTATAATCTTAGCCATAGGATACCCTAACCGCTAATTTTAAACGTTGTGCGTAATTTAAGTATTGACTGCACAATTAATATTTACGCTATGTATGAACGTCACAATGCGGCAAGGGCGTGCAAAATGCGCACTTTCGGTGCGGTATTTTAATATCCCATTGCTACGCTTTTGTGGGTTTGTACAGTCCAAGCGGCATTTTGAATAAGATAATACACAGTACCGAAAACAAGTAAAAACAATGCCGATAAAATAAGCCTTGAAAATAAATTCAAGGCATAAAAAAGAAGTGCCACCAGCGTAATGCTTATGTGGGTGGGGGCTACAAGGACGAAACGAATAAATCGTAACACCGAGCCAATCACTTCTTACGTTTGCTATTATACGGCAAATATATTGAAATTGTCAACCACATTATTAAACAATAACATTAAACAAGAATACGCATTACGGAGGTTAAATAAAATGTTTATTCTTACTTGCGAATCCACTGCCGATTTACCAATAAACTACCTTGCGCAACGTCAAATTTCCGCGCTGCCTTACACATATTGTTTGGACGAAACGGAATACGTAGACGATATGGGCGAATTTAACGGCAGAACAAATTTTTACAAACTTCTAAAACAAGGCAAGCGCCCTACTACATCGCAAATTAATACCGAACGTTACAAAAACTTTTTCCGTCAGCATTTAAGCCGCGGGGACTTGTTGCACGTGGCGTTCGATTCGGGCTTGTCCAATTCCGTATACAATGCTTATTACGCAGCAGAAGAACTGAAAAAGGAATTTCCTAATCGACGAATAATAGTAATAGATTCCACTTGCGGCTGCTTGGGATACGGCATTTTAGTGGATATGTTGGCGGATATGCGGGATAACGGCGCAAGTTTCGACGAACTGTACGACTTTGCAAAGGAAAACCGTTACAAAATTCACCACCAGTTTTTTTCCACCACGCTTACGTACTACCGCCGCAGCGGCAGAGTTAGCGGACCTGCCGCAACAATCGGCAACATTTTAGGCGTATGTCCGTTACTGCGGTTGAACCGCGAAGGCAAAATAATTGCCTACGCAAAAACAATGGGCAAAACAAAAGCCATTGCCAAAACATTGGAAGAAGTTGCCGCCCACGTGCAAAACGGCGAAAATTACGACGGCAGAATGTGGGTTGCGCACAGCGACTGCATTGACGACGCAAACAAAGTTGTTGAACAGTTAAAAGTTATCTACCCCAAAGCGGACGTTAAACTGTACGAAATTGGTCCCGTAATCGGTTCGCACTGCGGCGTGGGCACAGTTGCAGTATACTTCCTCGGCGACGAACGTTCGGCGTAAACAATAATTAAGACACATTAAACATTGTATGTTCCAGCACTTTACAACTAATCAAATAATTTTGAATATAAAAAATACGACCGACAGTTTTTGTCGGTCGTATTTTTTAGTTTAGGCGGCGTTAGCCCAAAACTACATTTTGTTTTTAATAGATTTCAGCAAGAATATGTGCTTTGTTCTTAAAAGCGGTTCAATTGCGACAATGCGGTCGCCGTCTTGCAACAATGCAATCAAATCGTTAATTACTTTAAGTTTTACTGCGTCCCTGATGTTTGTGATTTTTCCAAACACTATTGCGTCAATTAGATCTTGATACTCCTTTGCTATATACTTTGCCCCGTTTTGTTCCACGATTAAACTTATTTCTGTAAATTTTGCATAAACTTTATTTACATCCGTTTCGCCCTTTTCGGACAATGCTTTTGGACTGAGTAAACATACATTTTTCAACATATCTCGCGCGTAGATAAACAAATAACCGATGCTTTGATCCAAGTTGCGATACATATTTTCAGTAATTTTATTTATAATATTTGTAATTCTCAAATTTAGTAAAACTTGCATACTTGCACTGTACCCGTCCCTAGTATACGCGTCCACAACAGGTTCATTTTCAACAAAAAACCTATGGTATTGCATAAGCACGTTTTCACTCAAACCATTAGTATCGATTTTTTTAACAATAGTACGTATTAAGTTGTTTTTATTCTGTTCGTCTAAATACTCCAAACTGTCTATTAAAGGGAACAAATTATGTGCGTACATAGCATCGCAAAGTTTATCAGCAACAACGTAACTGTATCGATAAAAGTTCTCGTCTCTCAATACTACAACTTTATACAACAAATAACAACTGTTATTGGAAAACGTTTTTAATTTTTCAACAAATTTTAATTTTGCATTTTCCGTTTTAAATTCAAGTTTTTCATCGAAAAGGACATATTTAATAAACATATCCGCTTCTTCTACAAGATCGCCTTTTACGGGCAATAACCTTATAAAAGGACATAATTGATTTAATTTATCTATACCCAACTGAACTTTCAAACCGTAACAAAAATCCAAAATAAGCCTAATGTCTTGATTGTTTAATTGAACGTCGTCATTTAACCCCAACTTCAAATTTGTATTACCGTTAATTAATTCGGCTATTATTTTTCGATTGCTGTTGAGAATATTATCCATATTAACAATAGACAGCAAGTATTTGGAAAAGAAGCAGGTATTGCCGCTTTCGGCAATAATACGAATCAATTTTTCAAAAATTTCGTCAAATTGACTATCTGAATTGTTTCGTTTACCTATCAGTTCTGTACAAATAAAATAATCCATAAACTTGTACGACTTACTTGAAACAGTATTAATGAAAACAACGTCCTTTACACCGCTGTCTAAAAGATATAAGTCGTGCAAAAAATAAAACACGTCACAGTTAAGCAGTCCACAGGACAGCAACTCTTCGCCCGACGGAACACCGCACAGTATATTCTGCACCAATTCGCCCTGACATTCAGCAAATAAACAATTTGACAGTTTTTCAACGAATTTATATTTAGGCAACAAACTGTCGTTTCCGTCGGATATTTCACCCGTCACTTTTAAGTATTTAAAATACTTAACATTTTGCTTGGCAATATTGTTGCAGCGACGGTACAGTTCGGAATAAAATTCCAAAACGCACTGTTCGTCGTTTGCGATAAGCAACGAATAATACTCAGCGCTGTTTTCACACGTGCCGAACAATTGAAAAAACGCAGGAACGTTTTGCGCAACGGTACAATCCAATTGCAATATTTTACTACGCTCAACAAGGTAAGCTTTGTGCATTTCGCGACAACCGTTAGACATATTGCCTACATACCGCACAACGTCATCGTCAAAAACCTTAGGGACAACAACGGCATTGTGCATAAACGCCGTTTTGACGGGTTCGGAAACGTAAAACCCGTTGACGGATTGTAACAGTTCTTTATTTAAAGACGCACGCGTATCGGCAAAAACAGTTTGCTGAATAAACTGCAACAAATCGTAATTTAAACCGTACTGTCCGTTTGCACAATTCAGCCGAAGAATAACCTTTAAAACATCTAAATAGTCTGTTGCAAAATACCCGGCAATTAAATCCTGTTTGCCGTTGGCTTCGTGCCAAGATTTAACAAGTTCGATAATAAGGTTAATCTCGGACGCGGCAAGGCAATATTGCCTATTACGTGCGTCAGATTTAAGATAACCTATATAATTTAAAAAACTTTCTATCGCCCATTTGTACGGGGCAATCGACCAATCTGCCGACAAAGCAGTTATAAGCAATTGATACTCGCAGTCTGCCACAACCATTAAATCGTTTTGCCAAACTTTCCATATGTAACAAAGGGTATTTTTAAGCGCGGCTTCACCGTTTTCTAACAATTCCGAGTTGATTTTTTGCAGCAATTCGGAATTAAAAAACATATCCGATTCCGGCGAACCGCTTACATTTACATTGTTCGGAAGCAATGACAAAATGCTTTTTAATGCCGCCAAAAACGAAAGCGCCGCCCTTATGCCGTCTTTGTTTAGTTGCGATTTGTCTTTTATGTTGTCGTAAATGTTGTTTACCAAGTTAAAATAATTTGCTTCGTCTAAAATGCCGTCGTTTTTCATTAGACGGTATAACGAATCGCGCCCGCCGTTGGCAATTCCCCTGCTTACAAATTTGTGCGAATTTTTAAGTTCTTCGACGCATACGCGTTTTTCTTCGTCGGTAAGCGGCGCTAAAACATAGCCGAACACCTGCGCTTTTTTATTTGGATTAATTTGTTCAAACTTGGATTTTTCGTTAACGTTATATCCGCTGTCTTTTCCCGCAAACACTTCGCTAAAATACTTTAAATTGTTCGTAGGATTATTGACAAGTTTAAATATTATGCAAGAAAACGCCGTTTGCTTAGGTAAACATTCCAAATATTTTTTAAACAACTGCCAATAAGCATCGCTTGCAGACGTATTGAAAAAAACGTATATGTTATTTTGCGATTTATAAACAAAGTCCTTTTCATCCCATTTGCAAGCGGCAGAAATGTCAAGGTTTTTCCTTAAATCGGACAACTGTGCTTTTTTGCGTTTAACGGTCTTAACAAGGTCTAACGCCGACAGTACGGTAAACGCCGCACCGATGACTATTGCAACACCCAAAAGTACGCTTAAAACAATTTTACTGTTTTGCACAAACGTTAATACGGTAGGTATAGCAGCCGCAAAGGACAGTGCCGCTATTATAAATTCCACAAGCGTTTTTATCCAAGACTTGTCAACTTTTTGCGGTTGCGAAACGGCGCATTGTTCCTTGACCATTTTATCCGAAACAAAACTTTTTAACGTATCTTCGTTTACATACTCAAAATTGACGGATTTATTTTGTTTCCGCAGTTTTTCAACCGTTTCCTTTTCCGCCGCTTTTGCAACTTCCTTTTCGTCGTTGAATTGGTGGTAAACCAACATTATATCCAAATTGCCGTTTTTCTTACTGACGTTTTCAATATTCCGTTGGGCAATTTCCGTAAAGTTGTCGGTCAAATCGAATTCGATATTTGCCGTTTCGGGAGATGTGTAAACTAAATTTTTGGTTCTTTTGTAAATGTTCATATATGACTCCGACTAGATATTTTACAACGTGAAATAAAATTCCGTAAAGTTTATGGAATGTGCGGTTACTCGGCGCAAATACGCATTCGCAGTGCGTACAGTGTTTCGCACGTACTTACTTACCTAACCGCAAAAAATAAAAGTTGTACAGTTGTTCGCCGCAAGGAACGTTTGCCATTGCTTGGTGCATTTGCTCCATATCGTAAGGCACTTCGACGCGTTCGTAGCTCCAACATTTGTCGTCGTAATTAATTACGATCCCGCGCGCAAACGGACGGGGATGACAACCTACGCTGCCTATATCCACGTACAGTTTTTTACCCTTAATGTCGCAAGGTTCGTGCTTATGTCCGAAAAATACCGCATCGCAATGTGCGTTTTCGAACAATACGTCAAACGCTTCAGCAGTGGGAAATTCGTTTATCATTTTGAAAATGTATTTGTCGGGATCGATTTTGCCGTCGACAAGCGCATAATGAGCAAACATAACGGTTTGCCCTGCAAATTGCCTTGTAACGTACAGCGGAAAACCCGCGATACGCTTGCGGTGTTGCTCGGTCAATGTGGAAAAGACGTACTGTTTGTGTTCGGTCGGCACGTGCGACATATACCGCATTTGACTTTGATTAAGCAAAAAATCGCGGTCGTGATTGCCCAAAATCAACGTAACGTCGGGTCGGGAAAGCAATATATCCAAACATTCGCGGGAATTAGCCCCTATGTGAATTACGTCGCCGGTATGTATAATTTCGTCGCAACCTATTTCATCAAAATGCGCAAGTATTGCGTTTAAAGCTTGCAAGTTACCGTGTACGTCGCTTATTACGCCAATTTTGCTCATAGTTTCACCTACCTGTATTTCAGTTCGACACAATATCGGTTTATCCAACCGAACAATTTAACTGTTGATTTCAATATTAATTAAAGTATACTTTTTTTTACGACAAAAAGCAACCGTACTATTGTATTTTTTGTTAGATATGTTACAATTAAAGATATATTTACTAAATACAAATTTTTGCACTGCTATACAAAACGTTTGCAAAGCAACAAAGAGTTTACACCTTATACAATGAAGGGGAAAGATATGA
Organism: uncultured Eubacteriales bacterium; assembly: GCA_948938605.1. Taxonomy (GTDB): domain Bacteria; phylum Bacillota; class Clostridia; order Christensenellales; family CAG-314; genus Fimimonas. Next base: position 105,437 of record CARAIG010000073.1, on the reverse strand, counting down.
TTACAGTAAACAAAAACATATTCCGATTAGATACCGAAAACACCACATACGTCTTTTGCGTAACGCCCTACGGCTATTTACAACACTTATACTACGGCAGCCGGTTAGGTGACATTGCCGACTATTCCGTAATGTACGACAAGCAGGGAAGCGGTCAAGGCACGGCTATAAGTTTAGGTGACAAGCAGGACAAATTTTTCCCCGATAACACTTGCTTCGAAATATCATCCGTCGGACGGGGCGACTTCCGCGAAGCGTGCATCGTTATTGCCGATAATGTTGGCAGTAACGTAATTGACTGCAAATACACCGGTTACGAACTGCTTGACGGCTTTACATTGCCTAACCTTCCCGCAAGCCGCGATAAAGAGCAAACGCTTGCAATAACAATGAACGACAAAGCGCGCAATATTACCGTTACGTTGTACTACTCCACGCACGTTAACAGCGACGTAATAGTCAAAAGCGTTGCGGTTGCAAACAACGGACAAGACAGCGTGCACTTGCTTAGAGTAATGAGCAACCAACTGGACTTGTGCGGCGACGACTTTATACTTGATACATTAGACGGCGCTTGGGGACGGGAACGGCAAATTAACAGCAGTCCACTTCATTGCGGAATTACCAAAACAGACAGCAAGCGGGGAATAAGTTCCAACTGTCACAATCCTTACGTAGTGTTGCGCAAAACGGACTGCAACTCATTTTACGGCGAAGCGTACGGATTTAACCTTATATATTCGGGCAACCACGCCGAAATTTTTGACAAAACGCCGTTAAACAAAACACGCGTTTTAAACGGCATAAACGACGACGGTTTTTGTTGGCATTTAAACAACGGCGAAACGTTTTATTCCCCCGAAGCAACGTTGTGCTATTCCGACGAGGGAACAAACGTTTTGTCGCAACGTTACCACAAGTTTATAAACGAACATATCGTTCCAAAACAATGGGCATACCGCGAACGTCCGATACTTGTAAACAACTGGGAAGCAACGTATTTTAACTTTACCGAAAAAAAGTTGCTTGACATTGCCAAAACGGCAAAAAGCTTTGGCATAGAACTGTTTGTATTAGACGACGGTTGGTTCGGCAACCGTACCGACGACACAAAAGGCTTAGGCGATTGGACGGCAAACAAAAGCCGTCTGCCAAAAGGCTTGGACGGACTTGCACAAAAAATTAACGCATTGGGAATGAAGTTCGGCATTTGGGTCGAACCCGAAATGGTAAACAAAAACAGCGACTTGTACCGCAAACATCCCGACTGGGCGGTTAAACATCCATTATACGAACCGTTGGAATGCCGCAACCAGCTGTTACTGGACTTATCCAACGACGAAGTGTGCAATTACCTAATCGAAGCAATGAGCAACGTGTTTAGTTCGGCAAACATCGATTACGTAAAATGGGACTTTAACCGTCCGTTAACGGATTTCTATTCGGCGACAACCGAAAACCGACAAGGGGAGTTTTTGCACCGCTTTATACTGGGTTACTACAAAATAGTATCCGCCCTTACGCAAAAGTTTCCCGATATACTGTTTGAAGCGTGCGCTTCGGGCGGGAACAGGTTTGACCTGGGCGTACTGTGTTATATGCCCCAAATTTGGTGCAGTGACAATACCGACAGTTTCGATCGCGTAAAAATACACGAAGGAACGCTGTACGGGTATCCGCCAAGTTGTATAGGCAGCCACGTATCGGCAAGCCCCAACCACCAAACACTGCGCAACAGCAGCGTGGACAACCGCTTTAACACTGCGTGCATAGGGGCATTCGGTTACGAGCTTGACTTATCCGAAGCAAACAAAACGGACGCTACCGCCATTAAAGAACAAATTGCTTGGTACAAAAAATACCGCAAGACATTACAGTTTGGCACATATTACCGCCTTAAAAGTGCGTACTTGTGCAGTAAAGCAAGTTGGGTTTTAGTGTCCGACGACAAAAGTCAAGCGGTTGTAAACCTTACAAATACAATACACCAAACTATACCGCAACAGGAAATTTTAAAAGTATACGGTTTGGAACAGAACGCCGAATACAGATTCGAAACGCGCAGACAAGACCTGAGCATTAAAGCGTTTGGCGGACTAATCAACACCATATCCCCCGTAAAACTTAAAGCGGACGGCAAACTTGTAGATACTATTGCAAACTTAATGCCGTTAAAAGGGGAAGTGGAAACGTATACCGTAACGGGCAAAACTTTGGAAAAATGCGGAATAAAACTCAACCAAGAATGGTCGTCGACGGGATACAACGGCGACACGCGCGTGATGTTCGACTTCGGCAGCCGTTTGTATTCGATTGACAAAATTAAACATTAATTTGCCCGCAGTGCTTTAAAATTTACTGCAAAAAAATACAACCCCGCCTTGCAAATTTGCAAGGCGGGGTTGTATGTTATTTTTATCAATAAATTATTTGTTACTTTGCCTTTACAAGGGCTTTTGCGCGGGCAACAATGTCGTCGGCGGTTAAACCGTAATCGCGCTTTAAATCGTCAATGTTGCCTACTTGGGTAAGTTTGTCGCGCACGGCAATTGCATCGCACAGTGTCGGGCATTGTGCCGATAACGTTTCGCAAACCGCTCCGTACAGTCCGCCGTGAATACTGTGGTTTTCAACGGTCAACACTTTACCCGTCTTTTTAGCGGATTTAATTATCGCTCGTTCGTCCAACGGTTTAATCGTGTGTACGCTAAGCAATTCGACGGATATGCCTTGTTGCTTTAATGTTTCGGTTGCTTTTAGCGCGTCAAACAACGAAGCACCGCTTGCAATGACAGTAATATCCTTGCCTTGTTGAATAAGGTCGGCTTTGCCGAAATTAAACTTATAGTTGTCGTCCCAGTAGCACGCGCCTTGCTTGCGTTCCATACGGATATACATAGGTCCCTTGTGTTCCACAATGTACGGCAACGCCTTAACTAATTGAACGCCGTCAACCACGTCGATTATTGCAACGTTACACAGTCCGCGCAGCGCCGCAATATCTTCAAAACACATATGCGTGCCGCCGTTTGTCGTGGTTGTAACGCCGGGATCGGTACCTACAATGCGGACGTTTTGTTCGGAATAGCACATAGATACGGCAATTTGATCGAATGCTCTGCGCGCAACAAACGGGGCAAAGCTGTGAATAAAGGGGATAAACCCTTGCGCCGACAAGCCTGCCGCTATACACGCCATATTGGCTTCGGCAATGCCGCAATCGATACATCTTTCGGGAAATTCGGCATATAACTGTTTTGTGCCGATAGCGCCCGCAAGGTCGGCGTCTAAAATTACTATTTTGTCGTTTTGTTTCATTAAGCGGGAAAGTTCCGCAGCGTACATTTTTCTAAGTTCCATTTTGCAGTCCCCCTACTTTAATTCCTGTAACGCTACCGCGTATTGTTCGTCGGTTACGGTTGTGCTGTGCACGCCTATGCCCATTGTTTCGTAAATGCTTACGCCCTTGCCTTTAACTGTATCCAAAACAATGCAGTGGGGAACGCCTTGTTCCGCTTTGGCAATGCTTATTGCTTGGTCGATTGCGTTGTGGTCGTGTCCGTCTACGCGGCAAGTTGCAAAACCGAACGATTTAAACTTAGCTTCGACGTCTTCGATATTCATAACGTCCTTTGTAAGTCCGTCAATTTGCATTTTGTTGTTATCTACAAAAATAATTAGATTGTCCAACTTTTTGTTGGCGGCAAACATAACTGCTTCCCAGTTTTGCCCTTCCTGCAATTCGCCGTCGCCGCAAATTGCGTAAACGTAACCGTCGCCCTTTTTAATTTTTTCACCGAGAGCAAGTCCGCAAGCGCACGATAAACCTTGACCGAGACTGCCCGCCGTCATATCCACGCCGGGAGTCAAATTGATGTTAACGTGGCTGGGCAGACGTGTACCTAATACGTTTAACGTATCCAACCATTCCATAGGGAAAAATCCCTTTAATGCAAGCGTTGCATACAAAGCGGGTCCTGCGTGACCTTTACTTAAAACCAAACGGTCGCGTCCTTCCTTTTTGGGGGTTTTGGGGTCTACGCGCATATGGTTTGCGTAAAGCACCGCAAGTACGTCGGCAATAGACAAGCTTCCGCCTACATGCCCCGACCCTTGCGAATGGATACACCGCAATGTTTCGCGGCGAATTTGTTTGCTGAATTCGGCAAGATTCATAATGATTCACTCCTTTATATTTTTTAGCTTTTTTATTATTATACTTTTAATACCGCATTTAATTATGTACAAGTTAGCGCATTTAAGCACACATCTTTGCATTAATTCAATGTGTTACTTCAACAGATTACCTGTACGTTTGTGACATGTAAAATATATTACTTGTCCGCGTTCGGCAATTGCTTTAAGCAAGTCGGTTGCCCGAACGAAGTTGTCTTCGTCGAAATTGACAAATGCGTCGTCGATTATTATAAACGGTATTTGCCCGTCGTACAACAGTTGGGACATCGCCAAACGGAAACACAGCAAAGTTATTTCGCGTATCCCGCGGGAAAATTCGCTCATAGGTTTTGTTTGTCCGTTTTCGCGCAACTGTACGTTAAAGCTACGGTCTATTGCCACTTGGTAATTGTTTTTTGTTACGGCGCAAAGTAAATTTTGACATTTGTCGCAAAGCACAGGAAGATAACTTGACGACAGTTTTTCCTTGGATTGCGCAAGCAATTGACTTACCGTTCCCGCTACTTCGTAACGGTGTTCGAGATGTTTAATTTGAGCATCCAAACGGTCTATCTGTTCGCGCGGGGTAATGCTGTCAAAATCCAAAGTTTTGCGTTCCTGAGTTAAACGCCCTTCTTCGCTTGCAAGCAATGTAAGTTTGTTGACTGCTTCGTCCTGCCTGCGTTCAAACTGTTTGATTTGATTGTTTAATTCGTCGATATCGGCATTTGGTCGTTTAACTGCTCCGCGCAGCGCTTCGTATTCGCGCTTGTCGCCGACGTAATCTCTGTAATACTTCCAAAATTCCTTTACAACGCCGTTGTAATCCAAATCCGTTGTGTAAACGTACTTGCCTGCAATTTGGTAGTACTGACTTATTAATGCGTCCTTTTCGCCCGCAGGCAGCGTCATTGCGCCCTTTTTGACAAACGACACTATTGCGCCCGCAATACCTAATACGATTAACGCAATACCCGAAACATAATTCCAAGGCGCAGGGACGACAAAGCACAACACTATGCCGACAATTGCCAAAACTATCGAAGCAATCAGTATCGGGAAATTCGGATAAACGCGCGGCTTTACGTCGTCTTTTACGCTGTGCGCGGCGTTTGCAAGTTCGTCGAGCGCAAGTTTGTCTTGCTCTATTTCGGGCGGTATTCGGGCAAGCTTTGCTTCCAGCGAATTGAGTTTGGACAAATTTTCCCTGTCAACTTCGGAAACTGTTTGCGCAGCCAAACGCTGAGATAAATGCTCCGACTGTTTTTTACATTCAACCTGTTCGGCATTCAACTTGACGCGTTCGCTTGCTATTTGGTGCAACCGTCCGTCTATTTCGACGGCGCGTCGTTCGGCATTAGCCGCTTTTTGCAAATCCGCCCTATATTTGTTTTGTTGAACAGTAAGTTCGTAAATTTGCCCGCCGTTACCTTTTTCCAAACGTAACGTTTGGCGGTAATCGCGAAGATTTTTTTGAACCTTGTCGTAGTCGACGTCGCTGTTTTGCACAAGATTGGCAAGTTTGGCTTCAAAATTGTCGTTGGTGGACAGTTCAACCGCTTCCTGCGGAAAGTACGCCGAACGGTCATAACTGTCGGCAGTTAACCCCAGCAAAAACTCGCCAACCGAAGTAGTTAAATATATCTCTTTGTTTGTTTTGGCGTTGGTAACAGATAGTTGCTCGTTTTTAGCGGTCTTGCCGAAAAAACGCTCGATACGGTACGTTTCGCCGTTGCATTCGACTGTAATGCTGCCGCCGAATTTTTCATCGCTGCCCCAAGGAGCGTAATGCGAAACATCCGTTGCGCCCCTAACCCTACTGTAAGTAAATCCGTACAGCATTGCGCGGATAAAACTTGCCATCGTGGTTTTGCCGAAACCGTTAACATTGCTTATAACGTTTAAACCGTTGTTAAAATTTAAGTTGACGTTGTTGAGTTTGCCGAAGGATTGCACGTGTAAGGAAATTATCTTCATACAAGTTCCTCCCCGCCTAACGCGCGCAAGCCCATTTTGATAACTTCGGCTTTAAGCTGCTCGTCTTGAATTGCATTTGCTATTTTGACAAATTCGCCGCGCAACGATACTTCCCGCTCGATTGCGTCAATGTCATACGCAGTTGTAGTACGGTCGTCTAAACGCAAAGCAAAAAATCTGCCTTGAAGGGCGTTGTTTGCAACAAGGTCAAGATGTACTCCGTCCGTTAACGTTCCGCAAAAGGCTACGTTTAAATAATTTCGGCTGTCAAGTCCGCTTATCGCGTCAGTGATTTTTGCGTTCAAGGCAATATCGCTGTTTACACCGCTTACATCGACGGCAATATTGTGAATGCGGCGTATATGCTGTTCGACAAAAGTTATTTCGTCGGCATCGGTATCTATTACCGCAAACCCCGTATTGGACGGTTCGTCAAAACCGCGCGCTTCCAACGCACCGCAATAACACGCTTTAACAGCGCCGAAACTGTACCGAGCAAGGGTGTGGCGGTGTCCTAACGCTATGTAATTTGCATTGCTTTTTGCAAGCGTTTTGCGGTCAATCAGTCCGTAACTGTCGTCATCAACGTCGCCGTGCAACACAACTATATTGTAACGCGACGGATCCAAGGACAGTTTTGCGTAGTATTCCGCATCGTTTACGCCCAATTCGCGCCCGCAAATAGTAACGTTGTTTAACGTATAATACGACCAATCGTCGCCGAACATATTGATTTTAGGCGACAGTTTTTTTAGTTTTAAATACGGTTCGCTACTGCCGTGATTACCTTGCAAAACAAACCAATCGGCTTTACTGCGGTTAATGATTTCCGCAACTCCGTTGACCGTACCGTCGGTTGCAAAACGGTTGTCAAACAGGTCGCCGGCAACTATTATTGCCTGAATACCGTTATTATTAGCGTATTCGGACATATTTGACAGTGCAAGCAACAATTCGTACCTGCGCGCCGACGAATCCTTAACTTGCGAAAGGGGCGAATCCAAATGAATATCTGCCGTATGTATTATCTTCATCATTACCCCCTTAAACATTAAATTTTGACGGCATTCGACATCGTAATGCTGCGTCGACGACCGATTACAATTTACAAACATTTTAGCACAGTTTTTAAAAACTTTCAATGGTTTTAAATATCAATCGATTGGACTTTTGCAAAAAGATGTTGTATAATGTTTTTACTATGAAAGATTACAAAACACGTCGAGTGGAATATGCCGAATGGGGGTGGGGACGAGCCGTCCCTTATTTTTGCGCAACAACGTTGCACCACTCTACCGAGCTTATACGTTTAGAACGCGGCGAGGGTGACATTTACATTAACGGCGAAAAATACGCACTTAAAAAGGGAAACTTGTATATTGTGCGTCCGCTTACGTTGCACACTTACCGCCCGACAAGCACAAATGCGCCTGTTGTGGACTTTGTAAAATTTGACCTTAGGCGCCTTGCGGAAAACAGTTCGCAAATAGGCAATATAGGGGATTATTTGCACTTTTTAAACGACAAAAATGCGCCTTGCGTTTTGTACGGCGACAGCATACGTTACAACGCAGACAAATTAATTGCACCGTTATTTGCCGAAAACAACACGCGCGAACAAACTCAACAAGCAGTATTTAATATGCTTAGGACTTTGCACGAACACCGCAAATTTGCCGAATCGGGAACCATAACCGAAGAAAGACAACACTTTGCCGTACAAACTGCGGTGGAATACTTAACTTCGCACCACACCGAGCAAATTAAAATTAGCGACGTAGCCCAACTTATGGGATATGACGAATTTTACGCAATGAAATTGTTTAAACGGTTTTGCGGTTGGTCTATTGTAGATTATCTTAACGGAGTGCGCACAATTAAAGCTTGCGAACTGCTTGAACAAACCAAAGACAACTCGCGCCAAATTGCGGAAAAAGTAGGATACCAAAGCGCATCGTACTTCAACCGTCAATTTAAAAAAACTTTTGGAATAACGCCAAGCGAATACCGTAGCAACGTGAAATCAGAACACTGTAAGGTTTAGGCGGTTTATAGGGTTCGAATTTCACATTGCCAAACAAACGCATTGACAACAACAAGCGTTGTTGGTATAATAAATGCAATGTCCTCATAGTTAAACGGATATAACAAGCCCCTCCTAAGGGCTAGTTAGAGGTTCGATTCCCCTTGGGGACGCCAAAAAAAGACCGAGATTTTTTCCCGGTCTTTTTTTATTGTTAGACGGACATCTTACCATTCGGCGAACGCATTCGCCTACTTGCGTAGGCTCAGCAAGCAATGTGAGATTAGAACACTGTAAAATTTAGGTGGTGTTATGTACGTTAGTCGAGCAACGCAGTTGCGCTACATAGCGTTAGCGCAGTATTCCCGTCGGGAGTACCACAAAAGGCACCGTGATTAAAAGTCACGGTGCCTTTTTAAGCGATTTGCTTTTTGCCCTTTACGACGTCAATATTGTATCTTGAAATAATCAAGGTAAAGTTTGAATTTGTCTTGCGCCGCAAGGCAAGTGTCCCGCAAATAGCCACTCTCGCTTTGCCATTCCTTTAATCCGCGATAGTAAAACAGTTTTAATGCTTCGTCGATAATAAACGGCACGATATTATGCTTTAAGCAATCCTTGAAAAGTAAAAGTCTGCCGATGCGCCCGTTGCCGTCTTGAAAGGGATGGATACACTCGAATTTGTAATGAAAGTCCAACAGGTCGTCAAAGGTCTTTTCTTTATTAGCGTTATATGCAAATAACAGTTCTTTCATTTTATCGGCTACTTCTTCTGGTTGCGCCGTATACATATCGCCGACCGTATTCGGCAACCTTTTGTAATCGCCTACGGCGAACCAATCTTGCCGTGCATCGGTTGTACCGCTCTTTAACGTGCGGTGCAGTTCTTTTATAAACGCTTCCGTCATCGGCTTTTTTGCGTTCTCGATTATCAAGTCGATACACTTAAAGTGATTTGACGTTTCTACAATGTCGTCAACCTTAACCGTTCCGCCGTCTATTCCGATTGTATTCGTTTCAAAAATATATCGCGTTTGGTCGTGTGTTAAGCGGCTTCCTTCTATATGGTTGGAATTATACGTCAATTCAATTTGTACCTTATGATAAATGCCGCCCGATAGCTTTGCCTTTTTTTCGGCATTGAGAATTTCCCAAAGCGTTGTCGGAGTTTCGATTTTCTTATTAACTCTGTCGGGCTTTTGAGCGTCTTCGGGAATATTCCAAGTTTTACCCGTCAAAAATGCGCCGTCAACCTTTCCCAAAGCACAGTAATTGCGAACGCTTCGTTCCGATATATTCCATTTCTTTGCCGTTTCCGTTACAGACAAATATTTCATACAAAAATACCCCAATAATCATTAAAGCAAACTAATTGATATCATTGTATCAAAGTATCGGCAAAATAGCAATAGTTGAAGCATATAATTTGCGTTATTTTTGCCGTTGTCGGAAAATTTTACATACTTATTTTACACCCGAGTTACACTCGAACAGAATAAATCAAAATGAAAGTTGCCGAGTATAACGAAAAAACAGTAAAAAAAGAAGCGTTTATAACGCACAAAACGGCACAATATAGCCGAAACGAACGTTAAAACGCTTATTTCTAATTGCTCCTAAGGGCTAGTTAGAGGTTCGATTCCCCTTGGGGACGCCAAAAAAGACCGAGATTTTTTCCCGGTCTTTTTTTATTGTTAGACGGACATCTTACCATTCGGCGAACGCATTCGCCTACTTGCGTAGGCTCAGCAAGCAATGTGAGATTAGAACACTGTAAAATTTAGGTAGTGTTATGTTCGTTAGTCGAGCAACGCAGTTGCGAATACCACGTAGCGTAAGCGCAGTATTCCCGCTGCAAACGCCATAACACCACAATATATTGCTGTGTTTCTATTACAAAAAAATGTCTGTCAATCAGTGCGGACATTTTTTTGCAGACAAATATTTCTATTTGATTTTTTACAATTAACTTTTAAAAACCTTATACCATTCGCATACTCGATTGAAAATCATTATCCCCAGTACAAGACAACCGATTTTGCGTTTCGGCTGCGCTTACGATGCGCTCCTACAACTCAATTTCTTTTCCGTTTGATTTATATGCCGACAAAACCACTTTTACCGCCTGTGACGCTTGTACGCAATCCACATCAAAAGTTTTTCCGCTTTCAACGCAACGGTAAAATTCGTCTATTAAAAAGTAATGTCCATTGCCCCAATATTGTTTGGCGTCAACGCTAACATTGCTTGAAAAACACGTATACGGCACTCCGTTTACCAACAATTGTTTAGAATTGAATTCATAAGTGTTTAAATTAGTTCTTACGCAAATACAGTTATTGAAATTTGTTGCCGCAGCATTTGTAGCATACATTTGACAGCGAACTCCATTATCATACTGTAAAAACAATTCCGCCGTATCTTCGCACTCGATAACGTCGGCAAGCGTTCGGTTGTAAGTATTGGCAATGACTTTTTGCGGCATACCGCACAACCATATAATTTGATCCAACGTGTGTATTGCCTGATTTATCAACAACGATCCGCCTTCCGTCTTCCATTTACCTCTCCAGCTGCTGTTAGTATAGTATTCGGGAGTACGACGCCATGCCAAAAATGCAGAAATGCCTAAACAACCTTCTTCGTTAATACATTTTTTTATAAACTTGTTTATTTCCATAAAACGGTGTTGAAAACATACTCCCAGTTTTCCCTTAGAAGCAGAAACGGCTTTTTGTATTTGCAAAAACTCGTCTTCCTTTATAAAAAGCGGTTTTTCGCAAAGACAATTTATATTGCGGTTCAACGTTTCCACCACCATTTCGGCATGCAAAAAATGCGGTGTGAGTATATGTGCGGCATCGGGTTTTTCAACATCAAGCATTTTTATATAGTCGGTATATATTTTTACATTCAATCCGAATTTTTCGCACAGCTTACGCGCTTTCGATTCGTCTATATCACAAACGGCAACTATATTTTTTTTAAGTTTTTGCAATACGTCTACGTGCGTCGTCGCAATGGTTCCGCAACCGACAATTACAATTTTAGATTGTTTTTGCATATTTCACCAGTTATTCAATACCAATGTCATTAATTGACTTGTTAATTACAATTTGTTTGCAACATACGTTACGCTTTGTTTTACTTGATTTAACGGATCGTCATAGTCGATTGCGTCGTCCTGCTCCACCAAAAAATACTTTGTACCGCTTTGTTTTGCGGTTTTTACTATTTCGTTCAAATTTAAATTACCTTTACCTAGCGGAGCAAACCTAGGAACGAATTTTTCGTTTTGGTAAACTATTTGGTAATCTTTTAAATGGATACAGTCTATACGTCCTTGCATTTTTTTCAAATATTCCGTCACGTCCACTCCGCCGAACTGCATCCAATACGTATCGGCGGTAAAATTGATATGCGGACAGTTTTCCAACATATAATCTATAATGCGCATTCCGCAAGACAATTTGCAAAATTCAAATTGATGAAAATGGTAAAAAAACTTAAATCCGTTTTGTTCCATTGTTTTGCCCGCTTCATCAAGCAGTTTTACGGTTTGCAAACACTTTTGCTCGTCCAAAATCGTAGCGACGGGCATCATGCCCAAGCCGATGTTTTTGCAACCGATTTTGCCGTGTTCCTCCATTAAATTGGCGGTATCGTTCAAAATCCTGTCCATTGGAACATGGGTAAGCACTACGGGCAGACCGACTTGTTTTTGCATAAGATTGATTTTGTCCGAGTCAAACGGCGCGCCCGAATACTGCACAAAAGCATACCCCATTTCCTTTAATTTAGCGCACGTTTTTACAAAATCGTTAGTTTCCTTTATAAAACTGCGTATACTGTATAAATTAAGTCCGACTTGCATATTCCGTCTCCTTGTTGCACCGCAAGCGCAACATTATATACGTTAAATTAAAATTTCTTTTCCAAATGCGTAGTTGCGTGTACGGATTCGATAAGCGCAATGATTTGTCGTACGTGTTCGCAAGGAACATACAATTGCTTACCCTCGGTTATGGCATAATATACGTTTTCGTACATTTTTGCTGTGCCTACGTCAAACGCCGTTCCGTCGAACTTGCCGTTTTCTTGATGTAAAGTCATTTGCTCCTTGCAATATTTAGGATTTCCGTTTTCGTCAAAAATAAAGTTTTCCTCAACGGGCTTTTTGGGATTTTCTTTTTGCAAATAATATTTGTATTCATACGATGTCGACGAACATTTATAGCAACCCATATCCCCTTGTATTTTAACGTTATACCCGCTGTAAGCGTCGGTATTGTTTATTTCCACGTCGACAACCGGTTTGCCTGCGGTATCCAAAATAACCTTACAATAGTCGTCCGAGTCTCCGCTGGACATATTTGTAGTAGCAAGTTTGCTAAACGCAATACGCGTATTTTGGTCGAAGCCTAAAATTCCCAACGCAATACCGAAAGGATGAGGTCCCGTATTATAAGCATTGCCACCCATGCGTTTTTGCAATGTTTGCCAATCCCAACGTCGCGAAAACGAATTATACCTAATACTAACTTGATACACCTTGCCCAAAATACCGCTTTGCAAAATACGCAAAATATCTTGATAAAAAGGGGCAAAAAAAGTTTGCTGGAAAACCGCCAAAACAACGTTGTTTTGTTTTGCCAATTGCATTGACACGTCGCATTCGTACTGGTTGCGTGCAAACGGTTTTTCCACCAATACGTTAAATTTGTGTTCCAATAAATCCTTAGTTATTGCAAAGTGCATATCCGAATAAGACGCATTTACAACCAAGTCTATATCCTTTTTATCCAACAGTTCCTTGTAGTCGGCAAAAACCTTGCAACCGACATACCTTTCCGCCGAAACTTTACGTCTGTATTCGTCGGCGTCTACTACATACTTGACGTCAAAATATTTATTGTCGGCGGAAATTAAATATTTACCGTGAATGTCTTTTCCGCTTCGTCCTTGACCGATAATTGCCAAATTAAGTTTTTTCATAATAATGCTCCGATTTTATATTTATTATTGTATTAAGTTACCGCCTACAAACACGTTGCTTACGTTAATGTCGTCATCAAAAACAACAATATCGGCGTCAAACCCTTTTTCTAACCGTCCTTTTGAGATAAGATGTAAAATTTTTGCAGGTACGCAAGTAATCATATAAACGGCTTGCGCCACAGTGTATCCGCATTGACATATAACCCTTACCAATCTGTCCGCAGTTGCAACGCTTCCTGCAAATGCAGACCTGTCTTTTAACTTACAAACGCCGTCTTCAACAATATAGTCCGTTCCGCTCATAGTACCGCTTGTAACGGTTGTGCCGGCAATTTCCAAACTGTCGGTAATTAACGCCACCTTGTCGATTCCCTTTATTTTGATAATCATTTTTATCAAATCTAACGGAAGATGCTTTCCGTCGGCAATTATTTCGACATACAAGTCATCGCGCAAAAAAGCACTTTCCACCACGCCTAAACTTCGAAAACCGTGATCGCGCGTTACGGTCGAAGTGCAAGAATACAAGTGTGTAATAAGATTACAACCGTTTTCCGTTGCCACTTGCATATCGCTGTACTTAGCGTCCGTATGCCCCGCGCTTGCGACGATTCCGCATGACGTCAAATATTTGCAAAACATGCCGTCCGTATCGTTTTCGGGGGCGTACGTCCACCTTGCAATTCCGTCGGGATATTTTTTTACGAGTCGCTCGTATTGGGACGCTATCGGCTTTGTAATATAATCCGCACATTGCGCGCCCGCTTGATTAACCGAGAGATACGGACCCTCCAAGTGACCGCCCAAAATGTTTGCTTTGCTCAATTTGCCGTCTTTTGCTTGTTGGATACAGTCGACGGCTTGCTCCATAATTTCAAACGGTCCTGCCGAAATTGTGGGAACTATGCTGGTTGTGCCGTGCGCCAAGTGAAAGTCGCACCCCAACGCAACTTGCGTGGGCGAGGACATTGTAAATGCGTGTCCGCCCGCTCCGTGCGTGTGCATATCTATAAATCCCGCGCTTACGTATTTACCGCTAAAATCGTAAAATACGTCGCACTTTATATCTTTATCGGTAACTTCGATAATTTTGCCGTCTTCAAAATACAAAAAGCCGTCAAATAACCCGTTTCCTACTATAATCCTGTCGCTTTTAATTTTTATTTTCATTTTAACAAGGAAGCGCTGTCTGCGTCTAAGTATAATACTGCGTTGCTGTGATTGCGCAATATAGTAGCGGGACAATAAGTGCCGATTTCGCCTTCCAACGTTTCCTTTACCGCCCTTGCTTTGGTTAGTGCAGGCACAATGCAAAACATATACGGTGCCTTAATTAATGCAGGAATAGTCAATGTAAGTGCGTGAGTGGGTACTTTATCCAAACTGTCGAAACACCCGTCATTGACTTGCTGTTGTCTGCAAATTTCGTCCAACTTTACCGGCTTTACGTATGCTTTGTCGGCAAAATCCGCAACGGGAGGGTCGTTAAATGCTATATGACCGTTTTCGCCTATGCCCAACACTACAATGTCGACGGGGTACTTTTGCAACAGTTCGGAATATCTGTCCGCCTCGTCTTGAGAGTTTTGCGCCGAACAATTAATGTAGTTTACGGATTTAAAAGGCACAAGTCCGAACAAATGCGCTTTAAGGAAATTGCCGAACCCTTGCGGGGCGTCCTTGTCCAAGCCTATGTATTCGTCCATGTGGAAAGCGTTTATTTTGCTAAAATCTATATCCTTGTCCTCAACCAGACTTTTTAACACTTCGTTTTGGGAAGGCGCCGCGGCAAAAATCATATTAATGCAGTCTTTTTGTTTTAACAGTTCAACAATTTTTTCCTTTATTTCACGTGATGCCTGTTTGCCCATTTCGCTACGCGAAGGAAATATCTTTACGACAAGATTGTCTTTTAAAAAAGTTTTCATTGTAAAACACCTCTCAATTTGTTTATATCGTCCTCAAACGCCGTTTTACAATCGGGATATTTGTAAGGATTGTCAAACGATTTTCCCACTAGCGCATTCAAGCCTGAAAACGTTTGCAGATGCGGTTCGATAGAAAGAAAAAAATCCTCCTTTGCAAAACTTTTGTGCGCGTTAACAATGTCCGCAATGTGCGCCTCGCCCTTTCCCGCGGGAACAACCGCACCTGCGGACAGAGCGTCCTTAATGTGGAAATACGCAATACGGTTTTGCAAAAGACGGTATGCTTCAATCGGATTGTAACCGTCCAAAACAAAATTGCCCATATCGAACACTGCTTGCAATCCGTCGAAACGGGTTAGCAATTCCAAACATCTTTGCGGGCTTTCGCCGTATATTTTAGCCTCGTTTTCGTGACAAAGGACAACATTGTAACTTTTTGCCAGTTTTAAAATTTGTTCTAAATTTTTATATACAGTTTCCTTTTCCCCGTCGGAAAACACATCCCCCTTGGGATAAAAAGAAAAAATGCGACAAAACTTTGCGCCCAAATAATTGGCTTTTTCGAAAATATCTCGGCACACGCCTAAATAACTTTTAATATCGCAATCGGTTTTTACTTTACCGATAGGCGAACCTATTGAGGAAACCTTAATTCCGTAATCGTCAAAAACCGCCTTGACATCTTTTGTTTGTTCAACCGACAAATCCGCTATGTTTAGACCGTTGCAATTACGTAGTTCCACATACTTTATGTTGTGCTTTTTAAGCACTTGCGCTTGTTCGCGCACGTCCGACGAATATTCGTCGGCAAAAGCCGAATAAATAAAATTAACCATTTTTATAAAATTACCGAATCTATTTTTTCGATTTTTCCGCTGTTTAACGAACGGTTGATTGCATTCATTACAAATACGGGAGTAATAAATTGTTTTACGTCGCAAGGTTGCTGTTTGCCGTGAAGTATATTGTAAAATTCGTCAAATTCGTCAGCGAAACAATTACTTTCCGCAAGTACGATGCGCTTGCTTTGCACGCCGTTTTCCGCCATACGCATTGCGTAATAAACGCTGTGATTGTCGTCGGTGTAATGCGTTGCCACTTGAAAATCACCGTAAAAGAAAGTGACGTAAACGTTGCTTTCCATTCTGTTTGCCAAAACGCTGTGCGGATTCATTCCAAAAATATTCATCACCACTTCGACTAAATGTTGCGCATAAAAGAAAAACCCGCTGTTGACGTTTTTGCTAAGCAACGGACATCTTACGTATCCGCCCACCGTTTTACCGTCCAGCCCGTTTTTGCTGTCGATTGACAGTTGCAAAAAGTCTTTGTCAAGCCGTAACGACGAACCGCCGCACAGCTTTACACCGTTTTGTTGCGACAATTTTACCAGTTCGACGGCATCTTGTTGCGAAACGGTAATAGGCTTGTCCACAAACATCGTAACGCCGTTATGTAAATGCGGAATTGCATATTTTAGGTGATTTACGCCGTCGCGCGCCGTAATAATTACGCCGTCGACCTTGCCAGCGAAATCCGAATAATCCGACAAAACAGGCACACCGAACTTTTCGTTAAGTTTTTTAGACGCTTGCTCGTCATGACTGTAAACGCCCAAAACTTGTAAATCGGCATATTTGGGGTTATCTTTAATAAAACCTAAAAATTGCGCCGAATGGGAATTTTCGCACCCTAAAAATATAATTTTTTTCATATTTGCTCCCTCTGTTAAATACGCCGTTAAATTTTTACGAATTTCATTCCCGACAGTATTTTTATTTCCGTTTTTGCCGATTGTTCCTTTTCGGCGAACCAATTTTCTATCGCATAAGACGCCGCGGCATTAATCCAATTTTGAGGATCGCTTTCGAACGGCGCGAAATCGTCGGGATTGCCCGACTGCTCTTTCATCAACTGCCAATATGCGCGTCCCTCCGCCTCGCCGATTTTAATTACGTTTTGCTGTAAATGCCTTTCCAACAACGCTTTTTGTTGAGACGTTTGCGAATTGTAATAACTGTACAAGCTCATTTGGTTTGCGCCGTATTCCCCGTTTTTGTTCAAATACTGCTCGTACAGTTTTTGAAAATGCTTAAAGTCAATATTTTCCGTAACGCCGTACTGTTTGCAATAATGCTGTATGACTTTTGTTTTTACGGCATTTTTCAAACAATAATCGACGAGATAATCCTTTGCCGTCACACCGCCGTAGCGGGCGTTCCAATCAAAAGCGGATGCATCCAAAGAATACTTAATCATAAGTTCGCTTTGCACGTAGCCTTTGTTTGCGGAAACAAACATTTCCATTTCCTGCTTGGAAATATTCGTTCCCGCAATTTTTGCCACGGGATAGTCCCATACTACCGTTGCCCACACGATAATCAAAGTTACCGCAGCAAGCAACAGTACGAGACCTACAATTAAAATTCGCAATTTAACACCGCTCAACGGCTTGTTTGATTCCATATTTCCTCAAATTTATTTTTGTGCTTTATTTTTGCGTTTAACAATGAAGAACACTGCAACGCCTATGCCCGCAAGAACAACGGGTATTGTAACTCCCAAAACTATCCAAAGAGTGTTGTTGCCGCCGTTTACGTCTTCGCCCACATAACGGACGGTAATAACGGTATCGGCAGACACATTTTTAAGAGTAAACGTATTTCCGTTATAGTCGTATTCACGATCGCCTACAATTATTTTGTCGACTTTTTCGTTAGGAAGAACATTGAGTTTTACAACAACGTCGTTGCCTTTTTTAATATAAACGGCTTTGTCTTCCGACAGTTGTTTGCCGTCTTTTTGGTAGTTGACAACAACTTTCATTCCTTTTTCAAACGTGACATACAAATCGGTTCTTTCGCGGATATTTTCCAAACGTATTGTTTGGGCATTATTTTCAAACACGTTTCCGTTGACCAGTATCTGCGAAATGACGTAGGTACTGTCGGGAGTGATGTTTATATCGACATCGTTTCCTTCCGCAACGATTACGCTTCCCGGAATTGCCATACCGTTTAAATCCGAAACGATATTTACCGAGAAATATTTAACAAAGTCAACGCGGATTTTAACGTCGCTGGTTACTCTGTCCAATGTTATATTGTTTCCGTCAATAAACGTTTCGACTCCGTTGACATAGACCTTACCGACCATATACCCTACTTGCGGTAACAATTGGACTTTAAATCCCTTGTTATTGACAATGCGCGTCGAAAGGAAATATCCCGCTTCGTTAAACGTTTGCGAATCGTTATAAATCAACATACCGTTATCCGAATTGTATTCCGCCGAAACGTTGTAGACCGTTTCGTCATATACCATAAAGCGGGGTTTTAAACTTTCACCGCCGTTCGAAGCTGTGGATTCGGACGAATATATCCTAAGCATGGGCATTAGTTGAACATCGTCCTCGTCGGTTAAAACAACCGTGATACCCGTGACGTTTTCGTCAAGTTTACAAAAATATTCCGTAAGGTCGATATTAACCCAACCCGTCGTTTTTACCAAAACCGTTGTCCAAGGGTCTAACCCCGACAAGTCGTACGGTTTGTTGGCGTAGGTAAGATCGTCTTCTTTCCACGAATTGTTATCGTATTCCGCAAACAAATACACGCCCATAGGGAAGTAGTACCCCGAACGCATGCCCGAACGCTGGTAAACGTACATAGACAGTTCGTACATCTTGGAAGCGTCTCTTTCCTTTATGTCGAACACGTCTATATGCAAGTACGCGTGTTTGTCCATATCCGCAGTCGACTTGATTTCCAACACCGTGTTTGCGGAATTGCCCGAATTAGCGTAGTTTGTGTTGGACGTCGTATTCAACACATATGTGTCGTTGTCCACAATTACTTGCTTACGTTTTGCATCGCAATCGAACGTTACCACAATGGACATATCGCGGGTTACGTTACTAAACGACAACTTTTTGCCGATTGTTCCGTATTCGGTAGTAAAATCGTATTGATGAGCAATGTTGTCGCCGTCCAACGATACACCGTTAACTTTAATAGAACTAATGGAAAAACCGTCATATGGGGCAACAGTAAATTCTTCGGTAGACCCGCCGCGGACAATTTTTTGGTTTTGGGGCGAAATCGTACCCATTGCCGCACTGCCGTTTGAAGTGTTAAACGCCGCCTTTACATCGTATGTGCCATCATCAATAAAACTTTTGTCGTTTATACAAATGCACGGTTGACCGGCGGGGAATACCGTACTGTTAGGCGAAACGAACGTCGTTTCGACGGTATTTTTGTTTTCGTTGTATTTGGTCGCAACCAACAACGAAATTGTGGTTTCGCCGTTTGCGATTTTTTCCTTAATGTAAAGAGTCAAATCCCATTGATAAGGCACGTCGGGATTGATAGAATAAATATCGCAACTGGCAATTTCTGCAAATTTTTCCGATACGGTTTTACCGTCGGAAAGTTTGGCTTTCAATTCGGGATTGAGTCTGTTAAAACACAAAGTCGAAATGTCGTTTTTAGTGGCGTTAGGATCGTTTTGCCAAATATTATAGCCTAAATCATACACGCTTATTACCGACGGTTGATTATTGTTGCAACCGTTGGCATTGTTACAGTACATCTTCAAAATTGCAGTTTCCACTTCGCCTTGAAAAGCAGACAAATCGAATTGCAGTAACGTGTATCTGCAATAATCCTTGCTTCCTAATTTAACGTGCAACGCTTCCGCCTTAGCATTGACGTCGTTAGCGCGGGAACCCGTAGCTACCCAAGTGCAATAGGTCGATTCGTAAGTAGTATCGTCGGCGACGTTTAACACGTCGATGTAAGGACTGCCGAAATCGGAGCTGTCCAAAGAATTGACGTCTTCGTAAGAAGAAATTACCGCTTCATCTGCACCGTCGTCCAACCAAAGTACAAGAGTTACAACGGAGTCGCTGTATAATCTGCCCAAAAATTCCATATTAAGGGATTTTTCCTTATTGACAAGGTCAATGTCGATTTTTTGACCGACATATTCACTTCTCAACGTAAATTCCGCCAACTCCGTTACTTTGCCGAAATCAACGTCGCTGTATTTTAAAGTATCGGCAAACCAAGCAAAATTTTGCAAATAACCGATGTGTAATTTTACCTTACCGGTTACGGATTGCAGTTTGAGATTTAATTTTATTTTTTGAGTCCTGTCGGTTGCAGTTACCAAATATTTTAAAACCGCAACCGAACGCCCGCCGTCCGCTTCGCTACCGCGTATCGTAAGCGTCCTAGATTCGTCGTGACGCAAATCCTTGTCCCTTTCGACAAACGTATCTTGCGACGGGAAAAACCTGTCGGCTTTTTGTTCGGGACCTCTGTTGTTAAACGGCATAAAGTCCATTAGAGTAGGATCTTCAACTTCCAACGAACCCGCCTTTACTCCAGAACCGCCGTATGCGCCTATGTTAAAGTGAATGCCGTCCAATTCCGTACCGAAAAAGTCATTGGTTGCAAAGTTATACGGAATAAAATTGCTGTCGGCAAGTCCGCCGTCAATGCCGAGCGAATTTTCCAATAACGCAAACCTAATTGCGTATTGTCTGCCTATACGGTCGTTTACCGTATCGGTAGCGTCGGGCAATTTGTACAAAAGGGGCGCCGTTTCGGAAAGTGCGGTTGCGTCGCCTTGTACTGTTGTGGACGAATCGGAAGTAGTGATATATTCGATATTCTTTATACCGTTTTTAGTGTAAATAAGGTTACTGTAAAAATAACGCGCTTCGGTAGTTAAAACCGATTTGTCCGCAGTCGGTCCCACGTCGCAAGTCATAACGTTGGTATTTGTACCGAGATCGTACACCAAGTTGTTGAAATAGTAATAAGTTTGACCGCTGCTGCGTTCTTCCATTTGCTTATCCCTTTCGCGCAAGATGGACACACCCTCGTAACCCTCAGGGATAAAAAACGTATTGTTGTAAATGTACATCGACTTAACGTCGTAGTTAATATTTAACAGCCAAGATTTATCGGCAACGCTAACGTTGTATCTAACAAGTACGTTTTCGTCATTGCCGTCGGTACAGTTGGTAAGCAAACCAAAAGCGTTGTCGTGACTGTAATTGTATTGCCAAATAGTTTCGGGACTGCGCAAATCGGGGTCAATCATACTGCCGTCGCGGAATACGCCGAGACTGTCGGGCAACATACGGTTTAAAAAGCCTTCGTTGTTTTCGATAACCGTTCCGTGACAGTCGCGAGTAAACACTTGGTTACCCGAAATACATCTTAAAGCCGTTTCGTAAAAAGTGTTATGGCTTACCAAACCGCCTTCGGACGAACGTATTACAATGGCGTTTTTGCCCACGTTGGAAATAGTATTGTTACTAATAAGCAAGTCGGTAAAAGCAATGTTTTCCCAACCGTCGTCAAGGGGCTGCACGCTGCTTACGCCCCAATTGTGCCAAATACTTATACCGCAGTTGTCCACGTTGTGAATAACGTTATTGACGATTTTAAGATTGTGGTATCGCGTAGGAACGCGCGAACTGTTTTTAACCCATACTTGTATTCCGCCGGTTGCCTTGGACTCGTTACTCATACCGTTGTTGGTAGCGTCGGTAATACCGCGTATATCGTGAATATACATATTTTTGACGGTAATGTTACTCATAACGCCGGCGTTGTCGCTTTCCACCAATACTCCGCGTTTGTCCGCTTCGACAATGTCCGAATCGAACAATTCGAATCCGTCGAAAGTGATGTATTCGCAGTTGTAAATATAAAGGACCGCTTCGCCGTTGTGACGGTAGCCGTTAAACTTGGGTTTACCCAAGGCGCTGTCGCCGTAGCAACCGAAATAAATTTCGTTGCCCTCCGTTCCGCGCGAATTGTAAACTTTAAGACAAGTGTTGAATACCGAACCGTATTTAAACAAAACTCGGTCGTTTGAAGTAAACGTCATTTGCGCAATGCGCGTAATGTTATTGAAAGGTTTTTCCATTGTTCCGTCACCGTCTTGAGCGACGTTGGAATCGAAATAGAAAACCCTGCCGTCGTGTTGAACTTCATCGGCATAGACGGTTTCCTGCGGAAGCATAGCTAAAAGCCCTATAACGAACAGCGACAAAATAAAGACTATTGCCAATGCCGTTATAATATTGTATTTGCGTCGTAAAGTCATTTTTTACCTCTAATGTTTTATAAGCCGTTTATTAAACAGTTACACGTAGAAAGCAAGTTGTGCTTTCTACGTTATTGAAACTTTTTATTGTACCAGTCAGCCAATAGCTAAACGCTATTTTACCAACTGCAAGTATCTGTTGTAAGCAGTGTTGTAAATAGAAACAACGGTATCTAAATTCAACGCCTTCATTTCGTTTATATATTGGTTCCAGTTGTTATCGTTAATAGAACGCGAACCTTGAATAAAACCGTTAAGCCACGTTTTGTATTTTTGTTGCAACAGCGTCAAATCCGAGGAAATAGACTGTGTTTCGAACGCCGTAAACTTTAAGTTGGGTACGGGGTCTTTCATAATAGCCAAATACTGTTCGCGGATATCGTGTACCGCTTGCGAAGCAACTTGTTGTTCGTAACGGATATCTTGCTTGGTGGGGAAACCGTCGGGCATACCGTATTTACGAACCGCATCGGCGGGTGCTAACGCAATGCCGTTGACGTCGGTAGTATTTGTAATGTTTTCGTTGTATAAGGGTTGTCCGTCGACCATTTTGTACGTCGGAGTATATTTACTGTTTTCTTGTCCTTCCTGAATGCCGAAGTTGAGCAGCATTTGACCTTCGTCGCTGTATACAAAGTCGAAAATACGCATAATTTCGCGGGGGTATTTGGTCCTTATGGAAATTGCCGCTCCGCCGGAATCGCTAATTGACATCATTTGTCTACGGGTTTGTATTTCGCCGTCGTCGCCGTTTTTAGGAGGCAAAAATCCTTGAATATCAGCATCTTTTAAATTTGCATTGTTAGGATTTTTTGCAGATAAAGCGTCGATGCGTTGTTGATAACGATCGATTTTAGTACCGTAACCGAAAGATATTCCAGCAAGTCCCTGTTCAAAATAGTTATCAGCAGCCGAACTGTTATTTTCGTAATCGGGGTCGATAAGATGTTCCTCGTACATCGTACGCATAAACTTAACAAATTCCTTAGCACGGCTGTCGGTAGGTCCGTATTTCAATTCGCCGTCTTCAAGGAAAAATTCCGAGTTGCTGGAAATAGACATATCGATACCAAACGATTCAAACAAGTTCATGCCGTTTAATCCGTTGTCGAAAACAAACGGATAGAAATTTTGCTGATTTCCGTACTTAGCCTTAAAAGCTCGGCAAACATTCAAAAAGTCATCGAGAGTTTCCGGCATATCGGCAAAATCCAAACTGTATCTTGTGCGCAAGTCTGCGTCCGCCTTACAAGCGTCTAACCAATCCTTACGTATCAAGTACATTTTTTCGCTTTTAATTGCGGTAAACACGGGGAAAACGTACATATGGTTATCGATAGACGTTAATTCCGCTTTGTAGTTGTTTTCCGTATCGTTGTTTACTATGTTGTAAAGACTGTTGCAGTATGTTTGATAATCCTTGCTGTAATCGTAAAATGCGCCTATTTCGCCGTAAGCGGATAACTTTGCATTGGTAAACACGTACAAGTCGCAATATGCGGTAGCACTGTAAATTGCAGTTGTAAATTGCGTGTTAGCTTGTGCCATATTCCATTGAGCGGTTTCCCACTGGAAACGCACGTTACACTTTTCTTCGATAACTTTCATTATTTGCGACGCGGACGATTTATCGTTGTTTTTGATAGAATAGTCTAATCTGTCGCGGTAAAATACTTTTAAAGTAATGGGACTTTCGCTAACATACCATTTCTTCGCGGGGTCGCCGTTAGAATAGTCGGGAAGTTCGCCACTAGGATTATTATTGTCGTCGCAAGCAACTAATGCAATTGCCCCGAACAGTAAAATTGCAATCAACAAAATTGCTGTGAGTTTTTTCATTTTATTCGCTCCTTATATTTATTTTTAGTAACACAGTTACAATAATTACTCTTTGACTGCCCCGCTCATTGCACCTTTAACGTAAAACTTGTGCATAAAGGGGAATATAATCAAGACGGGAATTGTGGTAATAACGATGGCAGCATACTTAATAGTTTCGGAAACGAACTGTATGTCTCCCGTTATTCCCTGTATAGAACCCAAAACCGTCAACTGCCTCAAAATCATTTGCACAGGCATAAGATTGTCGTCACGCAGATAAAGCAACGCATATATGTAGGAATTGAGATGCGAAACCATATAAAACATTGCAACGGTAACCAGTCCGGGAACAATAGAAGGCAAATCCACGTGGAATAAGATGTGCAGGTCGTTAGCGCCGTCAATACGCGCCGCCTCCTCCAAACTGTCGGGGATCTTTTCGAAATAGGTTTTAAGTACAACCATATTGTAAATGGAAATTGCCATAGGCATTAACATTGCCCAAATTGTATCCACCATATGATAACTGTCTATCGTGATAAACGTAGGTATAATACCCGCATTAAACCACATGGGAAACAATGCGAAAATAGTAAAAAACTTTTTAAACGGCAAATGCTTACGCGTAATTACATAGGCACACAAAATGGTAAGAATCATATTGATTGCAGTACCCGCAACGGTATAGAAAAGCGTCATTGCCATGCTCCGCCATAACGGAACATAAGTGAATACTGCCTTGTATGCGTCTAATGTAAAATCCTTGGGGAATATCGTAACGCCTTGCGACAAGCCCGAATTGGACGAGAAACTGCTTGCTAAAACGTTTAAAAACGGGTAAAGCATTACCAAACCTATTAAAATCGCAAAGGTGGTTAAAACAACTTGCCCCGCCCCGCTCTTTTTCTTTTTGCCTACCATAGCGATTCCTCCGTAACCTTTTTACTGACTTTGTTTGCAACGACGACCATAACAAAGCCGATGACCGCCTGCAAAAGTCCTACCGCTGCCGCAAAACCGAAATCGGGAGCGAATGCAGTTGTAGAACCGAGACTCATACGGTATACGTAAACCGAAATAACGTCCGAATACGACCAGTTTTGCGAGTTATTGAGCAGAATAATCATTTCGTATCCAACGTTTAGCATTTGTCCTATTTTAATTATTAACATAGTGACAATCGTAAGTTTAATTCCCGGCAATGTGATGTGACGCGTTTGCTGCCAACCGTTTGCTCCGTCAATTGCAGCCGCTTCGTACAAGCAAGGGTCAATCCGCGAAATGGCGGCGACATAAATTATCGAACCCCAGCCCATACTTTTCCATACGTTGATGAGCGTGTATATAGGCCAAAACCACTTGTCGTTGTACAGTAGGTTTGCGGGTTTGCCCGTAACAAGTTCGACAAGTTTGGCAACCCAACCGTTTTCAACCGAAAAATAATCCAAAAATATACCTGCGATTACGACAAGAGATATAAAGTGAGGAAGATACGACAATATTTGCACGGTATTGCGTACGCCTTTTAAACGCATTGCATTTAGCAACAGCGCAAACACTATCGATGACGTAAAGGTAAACACAATGTCCATTATGCTTATACCCAAAGTGTTGCGCAAAATTCTCCAAAAATCGGGAGAACTTAAAAAGTTTTTAAAGTGCGCAAAATGATTCCATTCGCTTCCCCAAACGCCTTTAAAAATATTGTAATCCTTAAATGCGATTACAGTATTTAGCATTGGTACATAACGGAACATTATGTAATATACAAATACCGGCAAAAACAACAAGAACAACCAACGTGCCTTGTATAATTTTTTCCAAAACTTTCTAGAAGATCCGTTAAAGACCGACGGTTTTAATTTGCTTTTTTTCATATAAATCTCCGTCCAAGTCGCAAGATTACACCATTGTAAAACCAAAATGTAAGCGCTTACATAAATTCTATCACAGCACATACCGATTGTCAATACCACTTTTAAAAATTTTTACATAAAGTATTTACATTTTATAATTTCTTATATATAATATAAGTATGAATATTTATGACATAGCAAAGGTTACGGGATTATCCATCGCCACAGTTTCACGTGTTATCAACAATAAAGATAATGTATCGCCAAAAACTAAGGACAAAGTAAATACGGCAATCACAAAATACGGTTATACGCCAAATTCAATGGCAATTGGTTTGGCAACAAAATACAGTCGTACCGTTGCGGTGCTTGTACCCGATTCGGAACGTTTTTTTTCCGTTGCAATTTCCACAATATACAAAAAATTAGAGGAATACGGATATGATGTCCTGCTGTATTGTACCGGCAACAATTCCGAACACATTGAAAACTACTTTAACCGCGCATTGGCAAAAAACGTAGACGGAGTAATCTTTGTAGGTTCGTTATTTAATATCGACGACTTGATAAAAGAAAAACAAACTCCGCCCATAATTTCGATTAATGGCAAGGAAAGCAATTTGTACCACACCGTGCGGTGCGACGAATGTTTAGCAGTTAAAAACGCCGCAAAAATCGCTTATAAGGAAGGAAAGCGTTCCTTTTTGTTTGTATATAACTTTGCAACATATTCTGCGCAACAAAAAATTAACGGATTTTTGCAAGCTATGGACGAGTTGGGCGTTGACAAAAACAGTTACCGCTTAAAAATGATAAACAACAATAACTCTTTCGACGTAGAAATAGACAGCAATGACATTTGGGAAGATATTGTTTTTTGCTCGGGCGACAACCTTGCAATAGCGCTTGTCAACAACTTACCTAAAGGGAAAACATCCATTGTCGGTTTTGACAATTCCACGTTATGTAATATAGTCACACCGTCAATTTCCAGTATAGATAACAACTTGGAAATGATGTGTGTCACCGCTATAAACATATTGCGTGATTTACTCAATAACAAAGAAGCCCCTAAAACAACAGAAGTGCCATCCAAACTAGTAAGAAGAAGTTCTTTTTAAATTCCGCAATTCTCAATATTGTTTTTTACAAATTGACATTTTATATTTATCGGCAATAAATATTTAAATTAAAACGACACAGGCTCCTGATAGAAATCAGAAGCCTGTGTTTTCATATTAATTTGTTTTTACAATTAATACCGATGCAGATTAAAAACAATCATCTCGTACTAGTTATTCTGCAAATTCCGCAATACATTTTATCGTCAATCCGTCCGAAGAAACATCCAACTTCCAGTTGATAATGGTTTTTCCCGTAATTTCTTCGATGGCTTGCTCGATTTCTGCACGTTGTTCGGGCGTTACGCTACCTTCCGACGACGCGTCGAAACGGAAAGAATCGCCGTGTTGTACAAGTTCGGTACCGTTGTTGTACCAATAGGATACAGTGTAGAATACCACTTCGGTGTCAACCTTTGCGGTAAAACTGCAATTTTCCGTAGCGACTAATTCGTTAAAATCCACAACTTGCTTGTCCGCATTCAACCATTGAACGCTACTGTTTGCAACTTTATAATCGGGAGGGGTAATTTTACCGTCTTTGTCGGCGTAACGTATGTCTACAACGGTTTCCCCGTCGGGAGCATAAAACGTCACTTTAATTTTACCTTCGGTAGGTTGCGAAAATTGATGGTTTATAACAATGGAAACCTTGTCCGTTTTACCGTTAACGGAGGACGCTTGCACAACCGCATAGCCTGCTGTTTGTCCCGCGGTAAACTTGCCGTTTTCCAACGTGTAGTCGCTACCGAGATTGGTTTCGATAACGGAATACGTAACGGTTTTGTTTACTGCCGTTTCGGGAATAACGGTTGCGCTCAAAACAACGTTTCCGCCGAAAGGCAACTCCAACGCCTTTTCGCCGTTGATCGTTACCGAAGCAACTTCGTCGCCGCTTGTAGCAGCTTTTACCGTAACGGTTGCAGTGTCGGATTTACCGCCCGCAGTAGCCTTTACGACAACTTTGCCTGCTGTTTGTCCTGCGGTAAATTTGCCGTCCTCGCTAAAAGTATAGTCGTTTTGAATTTCCGACGATTCCACAGTCCAAACAATTTTGTAATCCTTTGCGTCGCTCGGAGTAACCGTTGCCGAAAGTTGTACGCTTTTGCCGACTTCGACATCGACGTTTTTAGGGGCGATTGTTACGGATTCCACTTCGTAGGTTTTGCAAGCGACAAGTCCTATTGACGTTGCAAGCACAAGCACTAAAGCCAAAATTAATATTGATTTTTTCATATTACCCTCCATCTTACAATTTTTCGGAAGTGATGACGATTTCAACATGATCGTCGATATCTTCTATAATTATTGCGTTATTTTGCGGAACATATGCTACTCCGCCGACGGTAACCGTAACTTTGTAGCCTTTTTCTACCACGAAACGGATTTCCGTAGTTGTGCCTTCGGCTACTTTCAACGAATCCTTTTCCACCGTTACGTGTTCGTCCGTTTCGATATCCAAATAGTACCAAGGAAGCGTTATAACTTCGATTTTGATATTTACGTCGTAACCGTTGAGGTATACTTTACCGTCAATGATTTCCAC
The DNA here is from genome assembly GCA_948938605.1 of uncultured Eubacteriales bacterium. Classification (GTDB taxonomy): domain Bacteria; phylum Bacillota; class Clostridia; order Christensenellales; family CAG-314; genus Fimimonas. The sequence goes on along the minus strand of CARAIG010000073.1, from coordinate 76,863 downwards.
TTCCTCGCCGTTTACCAAAACTTTGTCGATTGCTTTGTTTGTTATGCCCGTAAGGTCTACTTCGACGGGAGTATACTTGTCTACCGTAAGTTTGTTGGTGTTTTCGCCGTTAAGTTTAATTGCGCTGTCGCCCGTCAATGTAACGTCTATTTCCTGTTTGACAACGGGTTTGTCGTCGCCGCCTTGCGATTTAGTAACCAAAATGTACGGACGGTTAAGCAAACCGTCAAATAACGTAATGCTTTCCCTTGTTTCGTAAGCAATGGTCGAACTGCCGGTATTGGAAATTTCCTCGTTAAGGACAACGAACGTTACGTGGTCGATACCGCACATTTTTGCATAAATGATGTAATTGGTGATGTCGAATACCGTCCAAGACTGCCTTTGAACGTCTTGCGGTTCAAGCGTGGCAACCTTTGTGCCGATTTTCATTGTGTGAATTGTTTTGCTTGAATCGGATATGACGATATTGTCCATATTCAAGCTGTTCCAAGAAGCGGTTGCTTCGTCCAATGTCATGCCCGTAAACGCATACAGACCCAACTTGTAGTCGCCGAAGTTAGCCGAAACGTTTGTATAAAGTTTAAGTAAAACTTCGGAGAAATTAGTAATTTTGCTTATGTCGAATTCCAATGCGTAGACGCGCCATTGCTTAGCAGTGGATTTAACGCCCGCAGTAGTATTTGTGCCGACGCATACGTCCTTTTCGCCGTCATTGCCAATTAAGCCTGCATCTGCAATAGGTTCGAAAACGATACTGTCGTTTGTATACGAAATTTCTTCAAATTGCGCAACCAATGTAATGTTTTCGGTTACGTCTTGCTTATTAACAACGTATACGAAGCCTTGCAAAACTGCCGCACCACCGTTAACAGTAATACCCTTTACCGTATAACCGGGCAATGGCAAAATAGTAACTTTAAGTTCTCCGCCTTTTTCCCATTCCGAAGCCCAATCGGTAAAGCTGGTTTGCGTTTGGTCCGTACCTATGTATACTAAACCGCCGTCGTTTCCGCTAACGGTTAAAGTGTATCTAGGACGGGAGGATTGGAATGTAACTACAAGACGGATATCTTCCGTAACGTTTGTTACAACGAGTTTTCCGTCGACGATTTGCGACAAAACGTCTTGACCGTTAAGCATTGCCGACGCAATTGTAAAGTCCGTCATTGCGGTAATGGTAAATTCCACACTGCCGCCCTCGATAACGTTGGGGCTGTCGACGCTTATGCTACCGCCGTCAACTACTTCGTCGTAAGTTACTGCATACACTTTGGCATCGGTAAACTGTGCAACTAAAGTTTGATCTTGTTGAACGTCTTTTACCGTATAAGTATAAACGTTGCCTTGTTTTGTCATTTCGTTAGTAATGTTTATTCCGTTAAGAGTAACCGAATACAAAGCGTACCCTTGGTTTACCGTTACCGTAAACGTAACGTTTTCGCCCGCCTTTACGATACGCGCATTGCTGTCGGCACTGCCCATTTCGGCATTTTGGCTTGTAGCGGAAGTTTCGTATGCTCTGTTAATTACCAAATAAGGAGCTGTTTTAGTACTGTCCGCAAGGGCGCCCTCCTTACTGTAATAATAAATGTTGCCGTTGTTGTTACGTACGCAGAAACGGAAATTGATGTGTCCTGCGTATTCGCCGGTTGTTTCTACGTAATTTGCACTCGAAAGCCAATTTGCATTAAGCGGGATATACAAAAGTCCGCTTTCCTCGTCATAACGGGCATTAGTTACGTTTAAATCGGTTCCGGAAACCGGTGCAAGCAAATTCCATTGAGTAGCGTCGTCGCTTTTGTCTTGTTGAACTTCCTGCCAACCGTTAACCGACTTATTCAATACTCTTATACCTATGTTTGCAAGGGTATTTGCAATGTCCGAACCCGTTTTAGGAACAATATTGTTAACGTGTATTACCAATTCCAATGTGGTAGCGGTTTGTCCAGTTGCAAGCCAATTGCTTACGTCAAATTGCAAATAGGAATTGACTGCGCCGTTGTTACCCGCACGGATAATTTGCGCTTCGCCGTCGCAAGAATATTGAGAAGCTTTAATCAAGGTAGTGTCGCAAACAACGCCGTATACGTAGTTTTCCAATTCCGCTTCGACAAAGGAGATTTCCGCTTGAATGTTTTGAGTGATTTCAACGGAGCATTTGTTAGCCTCGATAACTGTCGGTTGACCGTTAATTGTTATTTGCGGTTTGTAACCCAAATCGGCATTGAACTTGAATACTACCGTTTCGTTTTCGTCAATTTCCTGTCCGTTAAACAATTCCATAACGCCGACAAGCACGCTAACGCTTCCGTGTTGAATACCGTCGTTCCAAGAAACCGTATATTTTACGCCCGAAGAAATTACAACTTCCAAAGTCGTATCCGCCGTAAGTGTGAGCGTGTAATCGCCTTCTGCGCCTTGGACGGGTTCGCCGTTTGCCTTGACGGACATAATTTTGTATCCGTCGTCTGCCGTTACGCGGATTCCGATAACGGTACCCTCGGGAAGGCTGGCACCGCTTTCGATTGTTTCTCCTCCCGCGGTCAATACAACCGTGGCATTTTCAATTTCAGCAACGGTAATCGTATAGTCGGGAATTTGCCTTACTTTAAACGTTGCCGACAACGTAATATCTTCCGAAACGGTTACGGATAATTTGCCGTTGGTAAGTTGAGAAGTTACGTCTTGTCCGTTAAGCATAACCGTATCCGCCTGATAGCCTTCGTTCGCAGTGATTGTAAACACTACGGTTTTGCCTTGTTGAACCGAATCGCCCGATTCGATTTCGCCACCGTTTACGGTTGCGGTAACCGTTCCGTTGTCACCTGCGGAAAAATTAACTGTGTTGTAAACGATTTCCGCACCGGGGACGACTTCCAAACGGGGAGCTTTTTCCCCGTCGTTATATTCCTTGGAATAAGCGTTGAACTTGGGGTTGTAAATCAAAAACGTTATGTAATTGTTTTCCGCCGTGGCATCGCCGTAATTCGTAACCGTTGCCGAACTTAAAACAGATACTGGCAAATGAATACGCAATTCGCCGTTTTCCGCATTGTAATCGTGAGTAACGGTTTGTTTAATTGCCGATGCAGTGGTGAACTTTTTATTGGTCCAAGTAAGACCGTCTACGTTTGCGTCCGTTGCCGCAATACCGGAATTGTCTCCCGTACCTTCTACCCAAGCGTTACTGTCGGGCAGTTCCGCTTTTTCAACAGATACAACTAGGGAGTTAGTAAAGTCCGGAGTAAGCGAACTGCTGTCCAACTGTAAAACTAAATCGATATTGCTTACAGCTTTATTACCCAATTCGGCGAAAATATTTTTAACGTCGAATTGAACATAAGTACGCAAATTGGACGCAGACCGCAACTGTGTAGACGCACCGTAGTTTAACCCTACGGACGACTTATTGCCGTTTAAGTACGTATCCTTAACGGCTGTTGCAGTAAGTACGTTTGCTTCTTCCGCTTGCGTCGACACAGGTATTAATAGCACCGCAGACAGACAAAGACACAAAACAAGAGCAAAACATACCAGTGCAATTTTAGTTTTGAATGTTCTTTCCATTTTTTCCTCCTAAATAATTATTGTTTATTGTTTTCCTCAAACAAATAATTTAGTTGATTGGTATACTTTCCACAACGATATTCAAATCTTGAATTGTACCGTTTGCAAAAGTTATAGTGTTATTAACCAAGGTTTGTTTGACACCGTTAACCTTTACTTCCAGCTTGTAACCCTTTTGTGCGGTAAACACAATGTTGAAGCCCTCGCCCTTTACAACTTGCATCGAAGTTACATTGCAACTGCTGTTTTGGTCGCAGGTCACGTTAACGTTGTACAGTTTAACAAAGGAAATTTCAATTTTTATATTTTCATCGGGATTTGCGACTAGCAACACGCCGTTATCCACACAGCATTCCACTCCGTCGATTTTTGCAACGGCAGTGTAACCCGCCTGTGCATTAATTTTAATTTTGCAAGGCTGTCCCGCAAGGACGGTTTTGTCAAACTCCACAGTACCCTTGGACGCATTTGTTACTTCGGGCGAAATGGATATATACGACGGAGGTGTGATAACGTCTTGTTTTACAGTTGCTTTAAGTTGCGGACATAACGATCTGCCCTCTTCCGAAAACGACGAATGTGCCGAATAAAAACGTACTTGTTGCGAAGTCGCTGCGGCGTCTCTATCAACCAATACAACGGTAAAATTGTTAATGCCTGCACGTTTTAAAGCAGTAACGTAATTCGTGACGTCTAACGTGTGCCAAGTTGCCGAACTTTTTACGTTAAGGGTACCAAGTAACTGTGCTCCCGCAGTAAGTTTTGCAGTGGACGTATTGTGTTCCAAATATTTTAAAACGGGTTGATTGTTCCAAGTAAGGGTGGACGATGACCAATCCGCATTTGCAATGCCGTATACGTCTACGGGCATTGCAACACCGCCCATACTGCCCGTTTGATAGCAATAAATTTGAAATTCTATCGTACGCATTGCAGTAATAAAGTTGGAAATGTCGAATTTTAAATATCCCATACGCATACTGGCGGAATTTGGCGCCGACGTGCCTATATACAACGGTTTAGTGTTGGCGGGATTGGCGTTGTCGGTATTGTTTTCCACCGAATTGCCCGCGCCCTTGCGAACTTGAGCGCTGTCGGAAGCCAACAATACATTGTCGTCCTTAGCAAAAATTACCAACAATTTTGTATCCGAAACTATATTCGAAACTATTACCGTAGTTCCGCTTACCGAAAGCGTTACGCCCAAATCGGCAGTATCGATTTGACATCCCGACAGTTTGTACGTAGCTTTGGGGGAACAGTTTATAACGGCGTTTCCGCCATTGTAAACAACTACTTTGTCTACATCTACACTGCCCTCGCCTTCCAATTCAACCGAAAGGGTATACTGTACGGGTTTTGCTTCGCCGTATTCGCATGCAAGATACGGAGCGCTTGCGCCGCTTTCCAATGACGGAATAGTTATTTTTTGCGTGCCGTCAAAGTTAGGAGCTTTACCCTCGAGCATGAATATTGCAGTAGGCATTCCCTCATCGTGCAGCGACATCAAGTAATTAGTTACATCTACCGAATACGTACCCGTAGCGGTTACGGTAATTTCCGCAATTACCTTGGCGCCTTTCATACTGGGTTGGTTTTGATAAGTTATTTCATTTGCAAACCAAGCGGTATCGGCTATGCCCCAAATACGCATTGTAAACGGTTTGGTTGTTGAAACGCTTTCCAAAGCGGAAACGTTAAAAGTAAGTTTTGCTCCGTTTAAATATGCACCCTTTTTGCTCATTACCGTATCGAAACGCATATACGTCTTGCGGATATAGCCGGCATTGCCCGTGTAGTTTACTTCCAAAATGGGCGAATCGTTATAGCAGAACCATTTACCGCAACTGTACGAATACACGTATGTATCGTTTGTAGGATACACCTTATCCCGTGTGGAAACGGGTTTTGTTACCGTGCTTACGGGTCGGTCTTGACGTGCGGGAGGTTGCGAATAACCGCCGTCTGCCTCGATTTTGTCCGCAATGCGATCCGCAAAGAACTTGGCAAGGATAGTCGACGTCATTTCGTAAGTATCGTCTGTACCGATAAGCGAGTGCGTAGCATTTGCAATGGGATTCCATTCGGCATAAATGCCCTTGGCAATCATCTTGTCATAAACGGCTTTGCCGTATTCAATAGGAATTGATTGATCCCTTGTGCCGTGAATAAACGTAGCGGGAATGTTAAGTCCTTCCTCGAAATTGCTGTCGTAAATTCCGTTAAACCAAGTTTCCGGTCCGCCCCACAAATTACCTACCGCCAAAACGCCGTCGCGGTTGAAGCCCGTTTCCCGTTTTGCATAGGCATAACCCATAACGGTACGTCCGCCGGCACTACCGCCCGAAACAAATATGTAGTCGGGGTTAAAGCCGTATACGCTTGCATTTGCGCGAAGCCACTCTACCGCAGTGTTAAGGTCCGTCATTGCGTCGAACATTGCGGGAATTTCCGATTCGTCGGTGGGCATATCCGCACCGTTACGCGTGCGGTAGTCGATTGACGCAACTACGTAACCTCTTTTTGCCATAAGAGACGCTATTTTAACAGCATAGCTTTGGTACTTAGATGACGGTGAAGCAAATCCTCCGCCGTGAACCATTACCAGCAAGGGACGGTTTTTAGTAGGACAGTCCACTGCGGTAAAAATATCCAAGTGCAAATCCAGACTTACGCCTTTATATGTAGTTACGGTTGCATACTTTATATCGTTGATGATTTCCACGACGTTATACTTAATATCGCGTAATTCGTCGGGATTGATAGGATAGTCCAACGCTACGCTTTGTTTGCCCGTACCGCAATAAAAACCGATAGAGGTTGTGCGTGCATTGCCGAAGAAATCCGTTTCGGCGTCGCAATTAATTGCTTGTCCGTTGTTCAATGCGGGCGACGTTGCCTTTACTTGAAACATTTCCGCCTTTTCCATTCCGCAACGGTCGGCAACCGAAATGCCAATTTCGCCACTGAATTGCGGGTTACTTTGGATAATATTTGCATCCATAGCAATCATCTTGTCCATATTTTCGATTTTAGCGCCGTCCGCATTAAATACCAAATTATTCGAAATGGACACGTTGGCTACAAACTCCGACGGGAAAACGATTTTGGCGTTTGACGAAAGGTTGTATATAATGTTGTTTGCGAAACTAAAATTGCGCCCCGTTTTGTTCGATTTTAAAATCGTAGGACTTGTGTCCTTTCCGCAGACAAAAGTATTGTTGTATATTTGCAAGTCTTCCACTGCATAGTTAACGTAAGCAATGGCGCCCGTACCGATACCGCCGTCGTTTACCGACAAATTGTAACGTACTATTGCCGAACCCTTGGGGTTTTCTTGGTCGGTAGACTCGCAACACATAAGCAAACCGAATGCGTTGTCGTGACTGTAATTGTATTGGAAAATTACGTCGCGACTAGCCAAGTCGGCGTCTAGCAAGCAACCGTCTTGGTATAAAGTGTCGCCCGACGCAGTTACGCGGGCTTTTGCACGGTTAAGATAACCCTCGTTATATTGAACGATTGTTCCCCTAACGTACGACGTGCAAATTGTATTGCCCGAATAGCAGTTGATAGCCGTTTCGTACATTGTGTTATGTTCTACTACGCCACCCATTAAATTGCGCACGAATATTGCGTTTTTGCCTATGTACGAAATGTCGTTGTGCGAAATTTCCACATTAGTGTGCGCTACGCGGGCAAACTCCTCATCCTTGTACGGCGAAACTTTATCTACACCGCCCGTTGCGGGCTTGTACCAAGTAGAGATACCTATTGTGTCTACGTCGCTAATTCGGTTTTGCGTAATGGTAAGTTTGTCAAAACGCGCATTGCCGTCGGTCCAAACGTGAATACCGCCGGTCCTTTTTGCGGAAAGACTCATACCTGCATTTTCCGCATCCAAAACGCCCTTTATGTGGTGGACATACAAGTTACGCAAAGTAATGCCTGTATATACGTTGACTTCGCCCGATTCGGCGTCGCCCGTTCCTTCCACCAAAATACCGCGTCTGTCCGCCTCGTAAGTTGCACTGTCGCAAATTTCAAATCCGGACAATTCGATCCATTGACAGTTTTTTATGTAAACTACGCCTTGACCTATTGTGTCGTTTCCGTTGATACGGGGCATATCGTTACTGTCGCCGTAAGTGCCGAAAACTACCGGATTACCTTCCTGACCTTCGATTCCGTCAAGAACCATTTGACCTAAAAAGTTACTCCCCTTTTTTAGCAGAACTTTGTCGCCGCCCTTTAACGTAAGACGGGAAATACTGTCTAAGCTGTTATACGGCAAGGAAAACGAACCGTTACCGCCGTTTGAAGCACTACTATCGAAATAGTAGATTCCACCTGCGGCAAAAACGTCCGTTGTTAAACATAAAACACCTAAAAGCGATGCAAATAAAATAACACCGCAAATTATTATAGAAATCATTTTCACGTTTCTGCTCATACGCTTTATAACTCCTTTAAGTTAATGTGCAAATTCCGCAATCTAATTTTGCCACACCGAATAAGTCTTTTGCGTAACTTCCGCAAACTTAGACTGTAACACAAAAAATTCGTCTGTAAGCGCTTACAATTTTAGTTATTTAGTAAGGAGAAAAAATGGAATAACTCGGAATATTGCCAATAATCGGACTTGAACCGAAGTCGACTTTGTGTAAGCGCTTACAATTTAGTATTTTAAGAGTACCATACTAAAATGTTAAAGTCAATACCCAATTTTAAAAAGTTTGATACTTTTATACTCCGCTATATGCGCTAAACCCGCCGTCAATGGGTATGCATACGCCTGTTACGAATTCGGAGCCTTTGCTGTCTAGTAGGAACAGTGTTGCGCCTGTTAAGTCCTCCACTACGCCGAAGCGTCCCATGGGGGTTGCCGAAAGTATCTTGCCTGTACGGACTGTCGGCGTACCGTCGTTATTCCACAACAGTTTTTCGTTTTGCTTAGTGGAAAAGAATCCCGGTGCTATGGCGTTTACCCTTATGCCTATGTGGGAAAAGTGTACCGCAAGCCATTGGGTAAAGTTGCTTACCGCCGCTTTTGCTCCACTGTATGCCGGTATCTTGGTTAACGGTGTGTATGCGTTCATGGAAGATATATTCAATATACTGCAATCCTTGCGCCCTACCATGTCCGAAGCAAATACTTGACTGGGCAAAAGCGTGCCTATAAAGTTTAAGTTAAACACAAATTCAACTCCGCTTACATCAAGGTCGAAAAACGTTTTAATTTGTTTTTTTGCGTCGTCGAGTTCGGCATACTCGTTATCCGTTGTAGCACGGGGATTGTTTCCCCCTGCGCCGTTTACCAAAATATCTACTAAGCCTAAGTCCTTGTGGATTTGTTCCTTTACTTGTTCCAAACTGTCCTTTTTAAGTACGTTTGTTTCGTAAGCGAAAGCCGTTCCGCCGTTAGCATTTATTTCGTCGGCGAACGCTTGTGCTGCATCTTTATTTAAGTCCAACAAGGCAACCCTTGCTCCGCATTCGGCAATTACCTTTGCAAGGTGCGAACAGATTACTCCCCCTGCACCCGTTACTACTGCTACTTTGTTTTTTAAATTTACTTTAAACGGTAATTTCATAATTATTTACACTCCTTCTCAATTGCTTCAAACAGCCCGTTAAGATAACAAGCCCCTAATGCTCGGTCGTATAAGCCGTAACCCGGTTTGCCGTCCTCGCCCCAGATGTTACGCCCGTGGTCGGGACGGACATAGCCGTCAAAGCCGTTTTTAACAAGTTGCTTTACTACGCCGTAAATGTCCAGGTCGCCGTTCTTTGTTAAATGTCCTGCCTCGGCAAAGTCTAAATCGTTTGTATACTTTAATTGACGGATATGCGCAAAGAATATTCGGTTACAGTACTTGCCTGCCATTGTAGGCAAGTCGTTAAAGCGTCCTGCGCCTAAGCTTCCCGTGCAAAAGGTTATTCCGTTATGCTTGTTGGGTACTGCTTTGAAAAGTTTGTCGTAACTGTTGCTGTCTACAATTATACGGGGCAAACCGAACATGTCCCATGGTGGGTCGTCGGGGTGGATTGCCATGTTTATACCCGTTTCGTCACAGGCGGGCATTATGCCGTTAAGGAAGTATATTAAGTTATCAAACAGCTGTTCATGCGAAATGCCCTTATATTCGTTTAACAATCCGTTTAATTCGTCGGTTGTATAACTTTCGTCCCAGCCCGGCAAGTGCAGATTTTTGGGGTCGAGTTTAAGTAATGTGTCGTGGTTGTAACACAAACACGTGGAACCGTCGGGGTTAACTTTTTTTAAGTCGGTACGCAACCAGTCAAACACCGGCATAAAGTTGTAGCAAATGCACTTGACGCCGTATTTGCCTAAGTTACGTATTGTTTGCGCATAATTGGCAATAAGCTTGTCCCTTGTGGGTTTACCTAACTTAATGTCCTCGTGAACGGGTACGCTCTCGATTACTTTCATTTCGAGATTCGCCTTGTTACAATGTTCCTTTAAGCGGGCAATCTTGCTTTCTTGCCAAACTTCCCCTACGGGAACGTCGTAAACAGCAGTTACCACTCCGCTCATATTTGGTATCTGCTTTATGTAGTTAAGAGGTATGGTGTCCTTTTCCCCATACCAGCGAAATGTCATTTTCATATATAATCTCCTAGTTATTTTTATTAAAACTGTTAGTCGTATCGAAAACTTGTTCGACCACTTGTTTTTTTACAGTTGAACCGTCAATGCGCTTTTGTAGTTCGGCAAAATACAAATCGTCGTCAAAAGGTAAATCGACGGCTTTATTCAACCAAGTGGACAGCAACATTGCGTTCATAAGTTGGACACCCTTTAACCCTTCCTGTCCGTCGACAAAAAGCTGTTCCTTGCCCAATACCGCATTTGCAAAATTACGGCATATGCCTATATGTTGCGGATTTTGCCCGTCCGTTTGCACTTGTATTGTCGTGGTTTTGGGCGAACCGAATCCGCCTTTATATTCCGTATTGAACACCCTTTCGTCCACATCGTTTAGCGTAAGCGTTAAAACATTTTTTTCTATTACGATTTTGCCTTTTGTGCCCAACACTTCAAATCGGTTTGTTCCCGGAGCATCGCCGGTAGAAGTAATAAACACACCCGTTGCGCCGTTAGGATACTCCAAGTACGCCGTAACATCGTCCTCAACTTCGATATTGTGCCACTTGCCGAAATGACAAAAAGCGTGAACCTTGTTCGGCATGAGTCCCGTTACCCATTGCAGTAAATCTAATTGATGCGGAGATTGGTTGCACAATACGCCACCGCCTTCGCCCGCCCAAGTTGCGCGCCAATCGCCCGAATCGTAGTAGCATTGAGCGCGGTACCAATCGGTAATAATCCAATTTATGCGCTTGATTGTGCCTATTTTGCCGTCCATGATTAATTCGCGCGTTTTGCGGTACACGCAATTTGTGCGCTGGTTAAACATCATTGTAAACAACCCCTTGGATTGCTTTGCAACTTCCATCATTTCCTTAACTTGTTTTGTATAGACACCGGCGGGTTTTTCGCAAATAACATTCAAACCCTTTTTAAGAGCTTTGATACACATTGCGGGATGTCCGTAATGAGGGATTGCCACCAAAACAACGTCCACATCGGCTTTTTCTATTAATTCTTCGCCGCTTTTGTATACTTGAAACTTTTGGTCGGGATATTTTTTGCAAATACGGTTTACTTTGTCTTCTTTTAAGTCGGCAATAGCCGTAACCTTAGCACACGAAATATTAAAAGGCTTAAAAAAGTTTTCGATATGCGCCGAGCCCATATTGCCCAAACCTATAATGCCGAACTTTACTACACGTTCGTCCTTTTGGTAACTACCGTCCTTTTCGACATATCCGTTAGTTACCAAATATTTTTTAAAAGATGTAACAGCAAACTCAAACGCTTGCTTTTTGTCGGCAAACACAAATTTGTGCTTCATTTCCGTGCCGTCGATGTCGTTGTAGCCGTCAAATTCCGCCAGATGCGGTTCCAGCGTCATTACGACGTCTTTATCTATTTTGCCTAAGATTTTATTGAATTGTCCGCTTCCGAATCCCGCAGGAACATATTCCCCGCTACCTTGCACTACATCTTTAACATGATAATAGCAAGTTTTGTCCATTAGCAAATCCAACGCCGCGGACACGTCTTGATTGCATTGAATATAGTTTGCGGGGTCGAAAACCAATTTTATTCCAGCTACGTTTTTGTATATTTCCAGCACCCGTTCCGCCGTGTCGCCGTAAATGTCCTTTTCGTTTTCGTGACATAAAACAACTCCGAATTTTTGAGCGACTTCCGTCATACGGTTAAGATACCCGAAAACTTTTTCCGATTGTTGATAAGCATTGAAAAAACTAAAAATGCGTACACGTTGCGTTTGGAATATGTTAGCCAACTTGCAGACGTGTTCGACAGTTTTTAAATATTCGTCGAAATTGCATTGTATATCCGTTTTGCCTAATGGCGAACCGACAGACCACACTTCGATGCCCGATTTTTTGAGTTTTTCAAAACTTTGGCGTGCTTCCCGTTCGGTAAGTTCGGCAACGTTTTTGCCGTCGACGTTGCGGATTTCGATATACCGTATATTGTGTTTTTTCAAAACTGCTATTTGCTCGTCCAATTTACTGCTGTATTCGTCTGCAAATGCACAAAGTTTAATCATAATGCCTCCCTGTTTTTACAACGGATTGTTTAATAAATATTTTTTGTTACCGTAATTTAACGGTTTGCCCCGACGGCACGCACTGCAAGTTTCCGCAATGTTCCAACCAAACGTCCAAACAAGACGGGTTATACACCGTCATTCCGTCCGTCGAAAACGTCAAACCGTTAAACGCTTTTATATAGCGCACGATTTCGATATTGGTTGCATACCACACGTCTTGTTTACAACTAACTTTTCGGGCAAAATTTTCCATAATGTGCCAGTTGTCGTTATCGTCAAATTCGTAACTGTGTCCAAATACAAAAAACAGATACGGATTGCGTTTTTTTGTATTTTGATGCGGATACGTATTGACAAATAGATTTGCCAATTCCGTTAAATCGCCGTCGTTATGATGCGACGTAGGATTAATTTCCATAAAATCTTCGGGTAAATTAAAACTGTGCGTTTTAACTGCCGTCCTTGCATATTGAAAACCCAAAAGCGGAAGATATGCCTTTACTTGTTTATTAAATTTACCGTAGGGATAAGCAAATCCTTCCACAAATTTGCCGAAGTGTTGTTCTAAATATTTTTTGTTTGTAAAAACTTCATCTATACCGCAAACTGTACTTAATTGCGTCAAAGACATATGCCTGTGCCCATGCGCAGCAATTTCGTGATTGGTTTGCGCAAACGCGCTTACCATTTTTTCTTCGCTTAGCCTGGCGTGTACGCTTGTATCGAAAAACCCGCTGTTGAGATTAAATGTTGCTTTTAAACCATATTTGTTAAACAAATCCATCAAACGTATATCCGCTTCGACTCCGTCGTCGTAGCTAAACGTTAAGGCTTTTTCCTTACCTTCGAAAAACCTTAAAAAAATTTCACTTGGCATATACTTCCCTCAATATTTTAATTGTGCAAATTAAAAAACTTTTGCACGGCACGATTTTCCGTTAAAATTATTTAGTCGGTTAGCCTAAGGATAAATATAGACAAAACGGATATTATGTGCTATTATTTTTTTACAAGGAGTAACTATGAACGACATTGTTTACGTAGCGAAGCACTTTCATTCCTACGATGTAGCACAGCATTTTCACGAAAATTGGGAATTAGTGTACTGCACCGGCGGCAACGGGGTTTTTACTTTTGAAGATAATTCCAAAATAGAATACGGTAAGGGGGATATTGTAATTATACCGCCCTATGTTCAGCACAACAATCACAGCGATGTGGGTTTTACAAATATCCATATGAATATCTGCAATGCAACATTACCGCAAAAAACCCCCGTATTGATATCCGACGACAGTGAACGTCATATAAAAAACACTTTTTATGACGCTTTTTATTACTACTATAACAGCACCCTAAAAAAAAGACAACTTATAATTTCTTCCTTGGGGGATTTAATCGTCAACTATATAATTGCGTTTCAAAGCAACAAGCCGCTTTCGCAAATGGTGGAAATAATCAAATCAGATATACTAAATAACTTTCCCGACTGCAATTACAGTTTGGAAAAATTTATGCGTTCGCTACCGTTCAACTACGACTATTTGCGCAAACTGTTTCAAAACGAAATGGGAGTTACTCCGCACGTTTTTCTAACCAACACCCGTATGCAAACAGCGGCAAAAATGTTGGCATCGTCTTACCAAACGGAATACAATATAGGTATGATAGCGCAAATTTGCGGATACGAGGAGCCGTTGTATTTTTCCAGAGTGTTTAAAAAGCACTTCGGCTGCTCACCGAAAGAATATGCCGCAATTGCAAAGTCGGCACCCGCTAACGGTTAAATACGCGAGTATAATTTTTGCAAGCATCAATATGTTAAAATTGAATATTTAACAAATCCTGCCGTCGAGTATTACGACGGCTTTTTTGTACATCGCATTTGCCCTAAATTCTATTTAAAATACTTTTCAGCATTATTGTAGCAAATATCGCAAACGACTCCGCCGACAAATTCCACATCGCAAGGATACTCGCCGTTTTCAATCAAACTTGCCAACTTATTGCATAAAATCCTGCGAAAATATTCGTGACGGGCATACGAAAGAAAACTGCGACTGTCGGTAAGCATTCCCACAAATTTACTAAAAAGCCCCACTTGCATAAGGGTTTCCATTTGACGGCACATACCGTCTTTTTGGTCGTTAAACCACCACGCCGAACCGTATTGCATTTTACCCGCAATTCCGCCTTGTTGAAAACAATTCATCATTGTTGCAATAACTTCGTTATCGCGAGGGTTAAGACAATACAAAATGGTTTTGGGAAGTTGGTTTGTTCGTTCAAGACTGTCTAAAATTTGCGAAAGTTTGCTTGCAAAGGTTTTGTCACCTATCGTATCGCAACCGCAATCGGCACCCAAAGCGTTGAATTTTGCTGTGGACACATTACGCAGCGCGCCTATGTGATATTGTTGTACCCAGCCGCGCGAGTGATACTGTCTGCCTAAAAACGTCAACAAAAAGCCTTTATAACGTTCGATTTCATCAACATTAAGTTGTTTGCCGCACAATGCTTTTTTTACTATTACATCCGCTTCCTTCTCAGTTGCGGGTAAAAACATTACTTCGTCGAGAGCATGGTCGGCGCAAACACAGCCGACATCCGCAAAATAGTTTATCCTGTTTTCCAAAGCTTGTAAAAGGGATTTTATCCCGTCAATTTTTATACCGGTCACCTGACCCAATGCCGACATATATTCCGCATATGAAGGCAGTTGGATATTTAAACTTTTGTCCGGTCGGAAAGTGGGTTTTACTTCCGTTTTATAATTTTCTTCCGCTAACCGTTTGTGCCAAATTAAATCGTCTATCGGGTCGTCGGTAGTAAAAATCTTTTTTACATTGCTTTTTTCGATAAGAGTGCGCACGGTAAGACTCTGCAATTTACCGTTGGCTTCGTCGTATATTTTCCTTGCCGTTTTCGGCGAAAGAATATCGTATATATCAAAATAGCGGCGCAATTCCAAATGGGTCCAATGATAAATCGGGTTACCTATTGCGTACTGTATAGTTTCGGCATATTTTTGGAATTTTTCAAAATCGCTTTTATTGCCCGTAATATATTCTTCTTCGACGCCCATTTCGCGCATAAGACGCCATTTGTAGTGATCTTCGCCAAGCCAAAGCTGTGTAATTGAAGAATACTGCCTGTCTTCAAATATATCCTTGCAAGACAAGTGACAATGGAAGTCGAAAATCGGCATTTTTGCCGCATAATTATGGTACAGGATTTTTGCGGTTTCCGTTTCCAATAAAAAATCTTTATCTAAAAATTGTTTCATAATTTATCCCGTTTGTTTAATATAGATGTTACATTATTATCTTTGAACTCTGCCGGATGCGTCCCCGTTCATTAACGACTCCGCTTCGCTTTCGCTTACTAAATTAAAATCACCCGGTATAGTGTGCTTTAACGCACTGGCAGCCACGGCAAACTCCAATGCTTTTTTATAGTCGTTATACTTTAAAAGCCCGTGAATAAATCCTCCCGAAAAACTGTCTCCTCCGCCAACTCTGTCCACAATACGGATGTCATATTTTTTAGAAGAATAAAACTCGTTTCCGTCGTAAGCCAACGCGCTCCAACCGTTGTCGCTTGCGGAGTAAGATTCGCGCAAACTTGTGGCAATGTATTTAAACCCGAATTGTTCGTGCATTCTTTTAAAAATGTCCTTATAACCGTCCAACTTCAAATCGCCCGCAGTAACGTCGGTTTGCGCAGGTTTAAAACCTAAACACTTTTCGGCGTCCTCCTCATTGCCTATGCACACATCGACATATTGCATTAATTCGGTCATACACTTCCTTGCTTGTTGAGGAGTCCACAACTTTTTACGATAGTTTAAATCCACCGATACGGTTACGCCGTGCGCTTTTGCAGCGGTAAGCGCCGTCAATATAAGTTTTTGTGCGTCCTTACCTAATGCGGGAGTAATACCTGTAAAATGGAACCATTCGGCATCTTCAAATATTTCGTCAAAATTGAAATCTTCGGGCTTGGCTTCGGCAATTGCACTGTGAGCGCGGTCATAAATTACCTTAGACGGACGCATAGACGCCCCCGTTTCCAAAAAGTAAATACCTACGCGGTCTCCGCCACGTGCAATAAAATCGGTTTTTACGCCAAATTGGCGTAAACTGTTAACTGCGCACGTTCCTATTTCGTGCGCGGGAAGCTTTGTCAAGAAATAAGCGTCGTGTCCGTAATTAGCCAAGGAAACGGCAACGTTTGCCTCACCGCCACCGTAAACGACGTCAAAATTGTCACTTTGCGTAAAACGTTTAAATCCGTTTGTTGAAAGGCGAAGCATAATTTCGCCCATAGTTACTACTTTTGCCATAATTTCCCCTTAAATTTATTTTTCTTCTATAAGATGTATTGCAAAACCGCCGATGTCGTTTTTTAGATACACAAAATTCATTTTGCCGTTGGAATCGTATTTTGCAGTGGACATATCCGCCTTGATGCCGTTAAGCGCCAAGTGATATACCGCGCGCATTACATTGGGAGTGGAAATTGCAATATGTCCCGTTTGTCCCTTGCCGACAGACTTCATGCACTCTATTGTGCTGCCCGCAAAAAAACTTTTACTTCTTTCGTTCGCGGTAAAGCCAAATGTTTGTTCAAAGTTTTTCGCGCACCCCTTTGCAATTTCATCGCCGTTGCAATTGATTCCTAAATGCGCAAACTTAAAGTTTAGCATTTTGTTGACGGCATTTTTGCACAATTCGGTAATTTCCTGCCAACGCTGTTCATTAACCGATTTATCGGGAACTATCCAACTTCCGCCGCAACAAACCACCTTTGGATTTGCCAAATAGTTGTTAATATTGTTTTCGTTAATGCCGCCCGTCGGCATAAAATACACATTGGAGTACGGTGCTGATACAGCTTTAATATAAGATAGACCGCCTGCTTGTTCGGCAGGGAAAAACTTTACGAAATTCAAACCCAAATCCAAAGCTTGCTCTATTTGACTGCCGTTTGCAACGCCCGGTATAAACGGTACGCCTTTGTTTAAACAATGTTGCACTACCTTTTGGTTAAATCCCGGAGCAACGCAAAACATTGCTCCGGCAGCAACCGCTTTATCTACTTGCTCCGTAGTCAAGACTGTTCCCGCTCCAACCAACATATCGGGGTAGGCTTTTATCATATCGGCAATGACTTTGTCGGCGCCCTCGGCACGAAAAGTTACTTCCGCACAACGGATACCGCCCTCGTGCAACGCTTTTGCCAACATTGGTGCGTCGGCGGTATTTTGCAATTTTATAACGGGTACAATTCCCGTACATTCCATTTTCTTTATGAATTCAGTGTTAATCATAGCCGCTCCTAGCGTATTGAATTTTTTTACACGCTTGAATTATATCATAGCGACAATTCCAAAGTACATATCAAAGACAATCTTTTTTATGGACAAAAAAGACATTTTGAATAAGTGAAATACACAAAAAACGAATATTTTGCCACGTCATACATCCCGTTTGTAACAGAATTTTATATTAATTAACTACTTTACACCGCCGTTTTTGTAGGAACAAAAGTCTTTAATAAACGCCTAATAAATGCCACGGGACGATTATAAATATTTAATTCAAAAAAATGTTCCCGACTGTTTATTGAAGTCAAGAACATTTTATATTTACATTTTTTACCGCTCAATCTACGGCATACAGTTTAGCTAAGCGCCGTTATGCAAAAATGCATACAGTTTTTCCGCAGTTGGTCGTGTCATTCCCTTTACCGAAGCTATTTCGTCTACGGTGGCGTTTTTTAAATTGTCCATCGATTTGAAATGGCGGTGAAGCTCGATACGGCGTTTTTCGCCTATGCCGTCGACGTCTTGCAAAACCGACTTAATACTGCTTTTGTTGTGCAGTTTGCGGAAGTACGTAATAGCAAAACGGTGCGATTCGTCGCGGATATTGATTAACAAATTAAGCGCGTAACTGTTACGCGGAAGTATGACGGGTTCGCGACTGTTTAGCGTATAAACAAGTTCCTCGCGCTTGGCTAGCGACACAAGCTGCACGTTTACGCCGCATTCTTCCATTGCTTGACGGGCGTAATCCAACTGTCCCAAACCGCCGTCGACAACTATCAAATCGGGAGTTTTGCCAAACACGCCGTCGTCCGCTTTCATACGTTCGAACCTACGCGTTAGCACTTCCTTCATGCTGGCAAAGTCGTTTGCGCCTTCCACAGTCTTTATGCGGAAACGGCGGTATTGCGACGCGTCCTTTTGACCGTTGGTAAACACTACCATACTTGCAACCTTGTCCACGCCCTGAACGTTGGATATGTCGTAACACTCGACGCGTTTGGGCATAACGGACAAGTGCAGCAATTCTTTAAGTTGCAGCACCGCCCCGTGCGTTTCGTTAAATTTTTTGTCGAGCGCGGTTTGGCTTTTAGTTAAGTATTCCACCGCGTTGCGGTAGGACATATCCACAAGCCGTTTTTTGTCCTGCTTTTGCGGGCAATGTATAACGGTTTTTACGCCTGTTTTTGTTGTGATTAAATTTGCCAAATCTTCTTCGTCGGGCAAGGGTAAGTTAGTGTAAATTTCCGACGACAATTTTACCATATCGCAATACTCGGCAAGGAAACTCGACAGCGTTTGGGCTTCGTCTATACCTGCGTCGGATACGGCGTTGTTTTGCGAAAATATTACTTTGCCGCCCCGTATCATAGTGTGGTTGACAACGCAGTTATTGCCGTTACTTGCCACCGCAAACATATCGTAATCGACAAACTTGTTCAGCACCACAATACGCTGCTGCGAAATTTTGTCTATCAGTTCCAAATACCGCTTATATGTCAATGCTTGTTCGTACAGCATTTTTTCGCTTGCTTGAAGCATTTTTTCCGTTAACGCTTGTTTTACTTCATCGTCGTCGCCCGACAAAAACGCAACCGCGCGGTTTACTATTTTACGGTAGTCGGCTTTACTTATATTGCCTATGCACGGCGCCATACATTTGCCTATGTGGTAATTTAAGCAAGGACGGAAATTTTTAGGCAGTTTGTTAAAGTTGTTGTTGCAAGTAATTGTGGGAAACGCCGACGACAGTATGTCCATAAAGGACTTAATGCCCCCTTGCGTTATAGGTCCGAAATATTTGTATTTGTCGCGCGCCAATTTGCGAGTGCCTATAAATTTAGGGAAATCGGCGGATAAATCCACCTTGATATACGGGTACTGTTTGTCGTCCTTTAACAGAATGTTGTAAGGGGGAGTGTGCTTTTTTATAAGAGTGTTTTCCAAACTTAACGCGTCCGCTTCGCTTGCGGTAATAATGTATCGGAAATCGTGAACGTGCGAAAGCATCGCCAACACTTTATCCGTTTTTTTAGTGGACGAGTGGAAATACTGCCGTACGCGGTTTTTAAGAATTTTAGCTTTGCCCACATACAAAATGTTGCCGTCAACGTCGTACATTATGTATACGCCGGGTTCGTTTGGCAAGTTTTTAAGTTTTGTTTGCAAGTCGACAGATTGAATCATAAATTGAGTATACCATATTTTGCGTTGAGATACAACTGTTAGCAAAACTTTGCAAGTTAAAATATGGTTGGTCTATGTTTAAACGGTATTAGTTGTGGCAACAATTTTTGTAAAGTAATATATCGGAGGTCACAATGAAATACATCCACATCGTTCTTGATTTTATAACACTGTACGATTACATTTTACTGCCGACAATTTCCTGCCTTTTAGCGTTGTTTTGCATTGTAAATTTTTGCAAAAACGTTTACCGCAGACACAACAAAAAAGTAATGTCGGTTACGCGTAAAATATGTTCGTTTCCGCACAAAACCGCACAGTTCGTAAATACCCTACCGCAGGAATACCGCCGTCAATGGCGTGCCTACACAAACGGTAACGCGCAGCAGCCGTCCTTAGTGTTCGAATTCGTCCCGGTAAAAAACCGCTTGCGTTTGCTTAGATTGTTTATTTTTACCGCTGTTTTATGCAGTTTGTACATTGTAGCGTTTGCATTCGACACAAGCCGAACGGACTACCTTATTTTCCAAATAGTGTTTTGGCTGGCGTTTACATTGGTAACAATAGCGGACAGTCAAATTGCAAAACTGCACGAACGCAAAGCAAAACAAGTATTTGCCCGTTTTGTCAACGAACTTAACCGCGCAGTAGGCACCGAACAAGCACAACAACCCCAAAACGTAGAAGAAACGGTAAAACAGATACGCGAACTGAATAAGTGCCAACCAACCAATGCGGTGTTCGAACGCGCTTCGCAACTGTTACACGAAAAAGGACTTAACGGCGAACGCACAGTCGAACAGCAACGCAAACTTAACGGAGCGTTAAACGGATTGCTGCAATCGTATACAAAGGCTTAAATATTGTTTATCAAATCCTGTCAAATTCAATAACGTCAAAAAACGGAGCGCAACTAATTACACTCCGTTTTTTACATATACCTAAAACTTTATTATAAGATTATCCGCAATTGACAGTACGTAGCAGTCGACGTTTTGTATTCCGCAAATTTGCTGTACGGCAAGGCGGTAACTGTTAAGCTGCGCGGTATAGTTTTGTTTAATGCGGTCACTGTGCGAAGTATACTTAAAGTCCACGACTGCGGCACAGTCCTTGCCCAACACAAGCAAGTCTATTACCCCTTGCAACATTACGTCATCGGTGTACTTGCCGTCTTTTGACACTTGATTGTAAGGCGCATAAAGCATAAAAGGCATTTCGCGGTAAACGGTTCCTTTTGCCACGAT
Source organism: uncultured Eubacteriales bacterium (assembly GCA_948938605.1). Taxonomy (GTDB): domain Bacteria; phylum Bacillota; class Clostridia; order Christensenellales; family CAG-314; genus Fimimonas. Next base: position 55,858 of record CARAIG010000073.1, on the reverse strand, counting down.
ACTGCGCAACTGCTCGTTATGCAAAGTGTTGTAAATTAAGTCTATATCCAATTTGTCGGCAAAGCGTTGCTCTATACGTTCGTCGGCTACAAGGGAAAATATTGTTTGCTTTATTTGTTCGCGGTCGGCATCGTAATTAACATACTGATACACCTTGTGGTATGCGGTGCCTATTTTGTTGCGGTCATTATCCTGAACAATTGCTGTTTCATACTGTTCGTTTACTCCTATGTACTCCTTGTCCAACGCCGAACTTACCACTTTTGCAGGCATATATTGTTGGTCTAAATACGGATACTTGTAATTGAGTTTTTTTTCTATTTTACTTATATCGGTTTCCTGACGGACTAGTTTTGGTTGCAACGTATCCGCGTCCGAAACGTTTGATACATCCTTGCAAACGTTAATTTCCAATTGGGAGTTTTTAAATACGGTTTCGATTTCACCGTTTGCGGACAAAACGTACTTGCTGCGGATTGTATACAACAGCCAATCCAAATGGCTTGTTGCGCGCTGAGGCAGACAAGGCATTGCGTTTATTTGTTTTTCCGTTGTGCTTGCAATAAGGTTTAACGCGTACTTGGCGCGAGTCATTGCTACGTACAGCAAACGCATTTGTTCTTCGCCGTCTTTAACGGAATTGCGTATACTTAAAGCGCGCAATGCAAGAGTGGGCGCAAAAGTCATTGAGGTAAAATCGTAGTGATTCATTGCAATGCCCATATCGAAATTGCATATTAACGGCTTGTCATCGCGCTTGAATAAGTGCTGTAAATCGGCAATTATTACTACGGGGAATTCCAATCCCTTGGATGCGTGCATCGTCATCATACGTACGGCGTTTGTCGAGCCGACGCTGTCCGACAGCACGTTTTCCTCCGAGTTGTCCAAATAAGACAAAAATTTGTCTATGCTTTGAGCATAACTTGCGTCCTTGACGGTATCGATGAAATTATACAGTTTACGTAGCCTGAGTCCGCTGTTGGGCAGCCCCTGAACATACAGTCGGTATTGCGTAAGGTTAAGAATTTGCAATACCGTTTCGCTCACCGAAGCCCCGTGCGAATAAAAGCGCAGTTTTTCCAACAGTTTAAGTAATTTTACAGATTTTTCTACTATGCCGACATCGCTTCCGTCTTGCGCGTACTGTTTAAGTCTGTCGTAAAAAGACATCCGTTCGCTGTCGTTTAAACGTATCAGCCCTAATTCGCTTTCGTCAAACCCGCCGAAACAACTTAGGCATACGCCCACCAAATATATATCGTTGTACGGGTTGTCCAACACGCGCATAAGGTTGATTAAGTCGCGTATTTCCTTAGACGCATAACCGTCCATATTAAAATTGGCAACGACGGGAATATTAGCGGAAATTAACGCATTGTATATGCTTACAGCCTTATCCTTAAAAGTACGCAAAAGTATTACTACGTCGCCGTAGCCGATAATCTGCTCATTCCCCTTGCTGTCGGTATAGCGCATTCCGACATACTGTTTAATGCGTTTGACGACAAGCGCCGCTTCGCGGTCGACGGTTACCGCATCCGTTTCGGCAGTAATATCGTAAATGCCGATATCTTCGTCGTCATCCTTGTCGACGGTTGCAGGAGTAACGAAATCCACGCGTACCGACGGCGTTTGCGTAAGTGCGGGTTTATTTACGCCGTTTAAGCAAGCGTCCTGCTTATAGTTGACTTTGCCGAAATCGTCGGTCATTACGGCGGAAAATACAACATTGACAAAATCCAAAATGTCAACATTGCTGCGGAAGTTGTCGTTTAAACGCACGACTTCCCCCTGCCCGTCGTTTTCAAAACGTTTTTCCTTGTCGGCGAATATGTTAGGTTCGCAACCGCGGAAACCGTAAATGGATTGTTTGACGTCCCCTACCATAAACAGACCGTTGATGCTTGCCAGACGCGCGACAATTGCTTCCTGTATAGGGTTTGTATCTTGATATTCGTCAACGAAAATATATTTGCAATTGGCTTTGATTGCTTGGTACGCTTCAGCATCGTCAAGTATTTTTAAAGTCAAATGTTCCAAGTCGTTAAAGTCAACGCCGCCGCGTTCCTTTTTAGATTGAAAATATATTTTATCGAAACGGTCGATAATTTCCACAAGTTTGTCCAACTGCGCCACTGTTTGCAAAGTTTGGTTGCATAACGTTTGCATATCCAGTCCGCGGCACAAATTAGCCGTTTTTTTGTAATACTGCTTGTACCTGTCGGCAAGGCGGGCAAAGTTGTCACGAACGGCGTTTTCCGTTTCCTTTTCCAATTCGCTCTTTTTTGCGTTGTTTTTGCGGGGCAACGGAGTAATATCCGTCTTGTACGTATCAAACAATGCGTGTTCGAAACTGTCAAGTCGGATAGTGCTGAACTTGTCGGCGTTTTCCTTTATTATGTTAGCAAACGCAAGTTGTTGCTCGGTTGCATCGCAATACAGCTTGGCAAACGATTCGCGGTAATAATTTACCGTCTTTTTCAAGTCGTCAAACAACGTTGAAATAATAACGCCGTCTTCCTGCAAGTTTAAAAGGTTTTGACGTTTTTCCTTGTACCATCCGTTAAAATCCGCAATGCAGCGGGAAAATTCGTAAAGTTGGAACAATACGTCGTAAAAATTTGATTGCTGTCTGTTTGCGGCAAATATTTTGTATACTTGTTTAAACACTTCGTCTTTTTCGGCATAATACTGCAAAAAGACTTCGTCCATTGCCGACTGCCGAAGATTTGCAATTAAATTCGAATCGAGTATAGTATACGACGGATCGATATCCGCAACGTAAAAATAGTTACGCAGCAGTTCGCCGCAAAATGAGTGCAATGTGCATATATTTGCCGAATCGATACGTTCAAGTTGGTCTATCATACGCTTGTCGCCGCGCTTAGCCGACAGTTTGACTGCAAGACGGTTTTTCATTTCGGCGGCGGCAAGATTGGTAAACGTTACCACCACTATTTCGGATATGTCCGCGTCCTTTTCCAACAGTTGCGCAATACGTTCTATCATTACCGTAGTTTTACCCGTACCGGCAGAAGCGGACACTAACATATCCCGCCCCCTGCTTTCGATTACCTGACGTTGTGAAGTTGTGTAAGGAGTACCGTAATTTTTACTCATTTGTTCACCGTTTTGTCAATTACTTTTTTGTTTATGGTTTTGCTTACTTTGCGTTCTTCGTACGAATACGCGTCGTTAAAGTCGCATATATCCCGATAATCGCAAATGTCGCACGTACCTTTGTACGGACTTACCGCGGCATATCCATTGTTCATCAATTCGCCCGCATTGGCAATAAGTTTAAATGCGTATTCCATTTGGTTATCGAACTGTTCGTCGCTGATGATAGAACCGCAGCGTTGATCGATTTTGCTTTTGTCTTGCGACAGTTTTATACCCAACTTTTCGCTTTTGCCGTCCCTTAACTTTTTGTCTATTGCGCACGCTACGTCAATATCGTTCAATGTCCGCCCGTTATAAAAATACACTTTTTCGGCGTCTACGCGGGCAAATTTGTTGTGAATATTAAAATAGTAGAATCCCGCAGGGCGTAATTTAGGATGGTTGTTAAGTACCGCTTGCATATACACAAGCAATTGTAATTTGTGTCCCGTATACAAGTCCGATTCGGTATAATGCGCAGCCGCGGCGCCGCTTTTGTAGTCTATTACTATAAACCTGTCACCGTTGACATCCACGCGGTCGATTTTACCTACCAAGTTAAACTTTCCGCCGTCAAACTTTACTTCAACAGGCGGAAATTCCTCCCCTGCGCCGAATGACATTTCGGTGGCAAGGTTGGTAAAATCGGAAGTTAAAAGTTGTTGTTTTACAACTTGACACATACGCACACATTCTTCTTCCAACTGATCCAATGTACCTTGCATTTGCGGATCGGCGCGCAATCCCTTGTAGAAGTCGTCGGATAACGCGTCTTCGAAGCACTGTCTTGCCTTAGCAACGGTTATCGAATCGTCTTCGTTTACGTCTAAACCGCGAACATAAATTTCCAACACTTCGTGCAAGATATTGCCCAAATCGGACGATTGCAGTTTTGCCGCCTCGCGTGGTTTGACGTTAATGCCGTAACGCATATAAAACTTGTACGGGCACTTAAAGAAATCTGTCAGTTGGCTTACGCTTGTACGGGAATTTTTAAGATACAAATCCGCCCCTTGTTCTACGCGGACATCCTTGCCGCTTTTGGTAAATTCATACTTACGGCACAAATCGGCATACTTGGCGGACAGCGCCGCAAATGCAGGCATTTTAACCGCTTGGTTATCCTTTAATTTACGGGCGTTTAAAACCACCTTTGCCAACGCTTGTTTTTGCGTATAAACATCTTCGTCGGCAATGTCTGTCGGTTGGAGTTTTTGGCCGTTTACGCTAAACAACGTATAAAGTTCGTCCACAAACGGCGACGGGGTTAACGCTTCGTTACCGTCCATTTCCGCAAAGGATACGTACAGTTTGTCGGTAGGTTCCTGTAACAGTTGAAACAAACTGAAACGTTCGCGCCTGTTTTCCGTCAACATTTGCGGCTCGAAATTTATTCCGCAAGCAACCAAATCCTTAATGTTAGCGTCGGACAAAAGTTTACTGTCCTTTTTAACGATAGGCATTGCGCCGTAATTTGCGCCCAAAAGAGCCAAGAACTTTACGTCGTGCTTGCGCGCTTTTGCCATATTAGCGAATATTACGCAGTCGTTGCTAACAGGCAGTACGGATATTTTAACCGCTTCCACACCCATATTTAAAGTGTTGATAAATTCGTCCAACTTAACATAACGCCGTCCCAATACCTTTTCCGCTTGGGCAAGCACTTGATCGAATTTATCGGCGGCTTGACTTGTGGTTTTACTTTCGAAGTCGAATCCGTATTCTTCCTGCGATTTTGCAAAGCGTTCGGCTGTTTCGTTTAACTTTGCATATTCTATCAACCGCCTTACGACCTTTACGTAATTTTCAACCGTATCCGACGACGGAATTACAACCTGCTTGTACAATGCGTTAAAGCGGTTGCGGAAACGGTTTGCACGGCTGTAATACGTTTCGTTTTTGCCCAAATTAAACTCGTCGTAACGGTAGGATACGTTGTATTTTAGGCAGTAGTTTTCAAACAGATAAACGTCGTCCTGTTCGTCTTGCGGAAGCGCCGAACAAAACAAATGGTTTTTGACAAAGGGCAGCACGCTTGTCAACTTGCCGTTGTTGCGGAAAATTTGTAAGTAATCCAACACAAAACGTGCATAAGGATGCGCCGACAATACAAATTGACGGTCGCAAAAGTAAGGAATGTCAAATTCGTCAAAAACGGTACTCACCGCATTGTAATAACGGTTAACGTCGCTGGTTACGACATACACGTCCTTAAAGCGTCCGCCGCTGCGGACATATTTTTGAATACGGCACGCAAGCGCATAAACTTCCTGCACACGCGTTGCGCCTTGAAAAACTTCCACGAAGTTATCGGCAGAAACGGGCTTACAATCGTTATATCTAAACATATTGCGCCCTATTTGTTCGGCGTAACGGTTGACATAACGGCAGCCTTCGACTTCGTTTACCTGAATATTGTTTTGGGCGCAGATTGCCTTGACGCTGTTGTAAATGTCGTCCAAGTACAAATACTTGTCGTGAGCGTTTTTGCCCGCACAACACGCAACGGTGACGCCTAAACCGCATTTCATAAGCTGTTCGAGTACGGCAAGTTCCTGCACCGACAAATTGTCGAAATCGTAAAGATAAAAGTAAGTGTTTTTAACCGCATCGGACGAAGATATACTTTCGCAAAGCAAGTCCATTTTGTCGGCAGAATCGACAAAACGGTTTGCCGAGTAATCCAAATACGCTTGATACAGCAAGCTTACGTCGTGTATTTTGTTTTGTATACTGCGCGAAAGTGTAACCGAAGTAAGCATTTTGGGAGTAATGCGGCAGTATTTCATCATACTTATCGTATCATACATATCGGATACAAATCCTGCCGTTTCGGACGCTTTGACGTAGCAAGTTAATTTGTCGCGGTTATCCTGCACAATGCTGCTTAACGCCATGATGCCCGCTTGCTTGGATAAGTATTCGTACTTGGGCAAAATGTCGTTTGCAAGCCTGCGGAAAGTACGTACTTGCACATTAAAACTGCCCCCTACCGTTTTAAGCAGTTGGCGTTCCGCTTCGAGCGAAGCGCGGTCGGGAACAATGATTGTGTGCATTACCGACAGATTGTTTTTGTCGACGTTTTTGACGGCATTCATAACGAACTCCGATGCGTCCTTCATCGAATTGCTTTTGTAAAGCGTAACCATTTTTTTGCTGATTGTAACCATATTTACATTGTACCATTAATTTTGCTATCTTTCAACAAAAAGATCGATATTTGTGATCCATAAACAAAACGCAGCAAAACGCCCGAACATTTTTTGTTCGGGCGTTTTTGTTAATTTTTTTTTATTCGGCTATAACATCGAGTTTTATGCCGTTTATTAATTGCTGCATATTTTGATCGGGTTGTAATTCGTACGAGAACCAACCGCTGCGGAATTTAATCGTTGTGTACTTGCAACGTTTTTCAATACCGACGTTTATACAGTCCTTGTTATCCGCTGTTAAGTCGGGCAAATTGTATTGCGCAATAAAGGGTATTCCGCCGACAGTAGACACAACCGAATCGACGGCAACAATAGCTTCATTACCGTTATTGTCGTACAATAAATTAAATTTACGGTTTATTGCAAATGCCGCAACAAAGGTACTGTCGGTAGTCACGTCGTATACGGAAATTGTAGGATTGTCTTGGAACGCCGCCGAAGATTTGTCGTAACTGCGGACAAACATTAAAAATTGGTTTGCGTCAATACAGTTGCCTTTTAATGCACGCTCCTCGTCTATGTCCTTGCCGTTGATATAACCTTTTACTGTTACTTTTTTGTTTTCAAAGTCGTAAGTGCTTTCAAACTTGTATTCCGATTCCTTTTGAGCGGTTTTACCTATGTAATAACCCTTGTTTTCGCTAACTGATTTTGCGGGCAACTGATTTTCGTCCTTGGCGTAAGTGACCGAGGTTTTGATTTCGCTGCGCAACGTAGTACGTCCGTCATTGTTTTCAAAGGGATTTTCGTCCTTAGCGGTTACATTATATTTTTTAACGGTTTCCAAACAGTTTAACTCTTGCAATTTTGCCGTTTCGTATTGACAATACAAAATTTGTTCGGTCGTTACCGTAACGGTAGTAGCGTTTGTGGTGTCGTCAATATTGACAGTATAAGTTCCGCTAGCGTCCAACGGACGGATTTGATCGGAATTGTTCATTAAATTTACTTCACCGCTCATTATAACTTCGTCCTTGCGTGCAGTGAGAGTTGTTTCGGTTGTTGTACCGTCTTCGTTTTTTTGATTAATCTTTTTAGTGTAAACATTAAACGGCGTACTGCCCGCATCCGCAAAATCGGCAATGCTTATTTTAAAAGTATGGGTTTCGTTGCCGTCTATGCGTACGGCTTTGGCGGTTGCCGCAGGTTGAGAACATGCGGCAAATGCTGCCGAAAGCACAAGTATCAATCCTAAAAGGATGGCTATTCTTTTTTTCATAATTATCTCCGGTTTTAGTCTTTTTTGCCGTCGCTATCCGACTTTTTGCTCTTAGACTTTTTTTCAACTTCAACTGTTTCAACCGCTTCCGATTGCTTTTGTTCCTGTTCGAGTTCGTCAAAAGTCTTGTGTTGTTCTTCGGGAAGTTTAATTTCCGTATTTGCGGCAGACTCCGCTTCGCGCTTATCCATAAAAGCAATAATTTCTTCGACGGATTTGCCTTCCATCAACATATTGACTTCGTCGGTGTGGATAGTTTCCTTTTCGAACAAAATACGCGCCATATTATGCAAAACGTCGATTTTGGAAGTGAGAATTTCCGTTGCGCGCTTGTGGCAGCTTTCGACGATTGCGCGTACTTCTTCGTCGATAATGCCGGCAATTTCCTCGGAATAACCTTTTTCCTGTTGGTAACTTCTGCCGACGAACACTTCGCCGTCGCTACCGTAAAAGATAGGTCCTACGCGGTCGCTCATACCCCATTCGGTAACCATTTGACGCGCCGTTTGCGTAAGGGACTTAATGTCGCCCATTGCACCGAAAGAAATGTTTTTAATGACAAGTTCTTCGGCTACGCGTCCGCCCAACGTCATTGTTATGTCGTCAAGCAATTGCTGTTTTGTTTCGAAATTGTTGTCGTTTTCGGGACGGGTCATTGTGTAACCTTCCGCTCTGCCGCGGGGAATAATGGTTACTTCGTGTACGGGATCGCAATATTTTAAACTGCAAGCCAAAATTGCGTGTCCCGATTCGTGATATGCAGTAATACGTTTATCCGGTTCGGTAACCAAACGCGACTTTTTGGACGGTCCCATAATTACCTTATTGATACCTTCGTTTACGTCCGCCATAGTTATAATACGTCTGCCTGCGCGAACGGCAAGTATGGCCGCTTCGTTTAACAGGTTTTCAAGGTCTGCGCCCGTAAAACCAGCCGTAATACGTGCAACCGTACGGAAGTTTACGTCGGGACCAATAGGTTTTTGACGTGCGTGAACTTTAAGGATTGCTTCGCGTCCGCGAACGTCGGGACGGTTAACGTATACTTGACGGTCGAAACGTCCGGGACGCATTAATGCCGGGTCGAGAATGTCCGCGCGGTTTGTAGCCGCCATAACGATAATGCTGGTGCTGGTTTCAAAACCGTCCATTTCCACCAATAATTGGTTAAGGGTTTGTTCGCGTTCGTCGTGTCCGCCGCCGAGACCTGCTCCGCGTTGACGGCCGACTGCGTCGATTTCGTCAATGAAAATAATACAGGGCATATTTTTCTTGGCTTGGTCGAACAAGTCGCGAACGCGGCTTGCGCCTACGCCGACAAACATTTCCACAAAGTCCGAACCGCTCATGGAAAAAAACGGCACGCCCGCTTCGCCCGCAACGGCTTTTGCAAACAAAGTTTTACCTGTTCCCGGAGGACCTACAAGCAGCACTCCCTTGGGGATACGTGCGCCCATATCGCTAAACTTTTTTGGGTCTTTAAGAAATTCGATAATTTCTGCAAGTTCTTCTTTTTCTTCTTCGGCGCCGGCGACGTCGCTAAAACGCACTTTGATATTTTGCACCGCTCTTGCGCGGGAACGTCCGAAGTCGATGTTTTGGTTATTTTGCTTAGCAATTTGACGGAACATAATTACGCCCAGCAAGATAATCAAACCTATCCACAAAACGGGGATAATGTAGTCCGTCCAACTTGTTGCGTTGGGGTCGGATACAATATAGTTTTGGTCCTTGTTTGCAATCAGTTCGGGATTTGCCGTTCCTTCAAGAATAGCGTTTTGCACAAATTCGTCAAATTGATTGCGGTCGACTACTACAAAGGAATACGTTTGTCCGCTTGCGTCTTGGCAAATAACGCTGTAAATGTTAAGTTTTATCTTGGTATAGTCGCCGATATGTTCTTTAAAATACGGTTCGCTTATTTTTTTTGTTTGTGGGCCTAACGTCGTCCATAAAATAGCAAACAGAGCGACAAGGCACAACACCGCGATAACCGAATAAATAATACTTCTGCGTTTGTGACTGTTCAAAATCCATTCTCCTTTTCGCGCCAAAGTTGATGCTTGCGCGCATACAATATTAACAAAGGGCTGCGTATGCAAATATACAGCGATAGAGTCATTGAAACCAACCTGTACCGTACAAACTCCCCTTATTAGTGCAGTTGGAAACATTGTATCACAAGTTAATTTGCGTGTCAAATTTTACGTTGGAAATTATATAACGATAGTATTTGTATTTTTACCGACTTTATAACTACTGCAGTTATTAATTTAACAGTTTTTTATTGCAGATAGTACATTTGTAAAATTGATACCTTAGGCAATCGCGCATACTTAGTTACTAGTAATGCAATAACGTTTTAAATACTATTTGCTTATATTTGCGGTTAGTTATAGATAACAGTAGCACATTTAAGCCAAAAGTTTTACATAACGCTGTTTGTAAAATGCCGTCCGCATATTGTACTTATACCGCTGACACATTCCCTTTTATTTTAATATTATATGGATGTTCGCTTTAACATTGCTTAAAAAAGCCGCTTTTGAACTGTTTTAAGCGACAAAAAATTACTGTGACGTTCCTTTTTAGGCAAGCAACGCCACTGAAAAAGTCCAACTACAAAGCCTTTGAGTCTGAAAGGCACGCCGAATAACACAGTTCGCAAGCGTAGATTACGTAGCCGCGTTTGCGCTTGCGACCGTTTTTTTACGGATTACAGACACGAATAATGTCGCCAAAACTGTAATGAGCCTAGCCACAAAAACTAAGCGGGCAATTGCGTGGCAACCAGTATGGCTTCGGCAATAAACTGCGCCACTTCGCCTACCAGCTTATCCTTTGCGGAATTTAAGGTGTAAAAATCCCCCATACCTTTTTCCGCCACTATGCCGACAATGCCTACGTCACCGATTTCGGGCAAATTTTTATTAGTTGCGGCACCGGGCAGAATTCCGCCGTCGCAAAGCTGCACTTTGCCTAACTGATCCGCTTCGCCTACGCCTGCGTCGACAACTACAACGGGGTTATCGGGGTGCATTGACTTGATAAATTCGTAACTTTTACACAAATTTTCGGCAGTAATGTTTTGTTCGGTTAAACCGTAAACAAACATCGGCTCGTACATAGCAAGGTTGAGCAACGTACCTACGCGCGGACCGAGACTGTCCGAAAAAACTTTTTCCGTACCTATACACATATATACGGGCGGATTTGCGTTTGTAAGCTTATCTTTTAACTGTTCGGCAAGACGGGCTTTATCGGTTGAATTGTAAATACTGACTTCTAACATAATGACACCTTCCTTATTGTTTTTGATAAGTGTTACCAAAGACACAGGGCTTTAAGTATATTGTATTGCCAAATTTTGTCGCGCAGGAATACATTTTGTCGAAAGTGCGTCATTGTGCATTTTTGTATATTTAATATGTCGTTTGTAAATGTACATATTTAATTAGTGCATTAATTCGGTTAGTCACTGTTACTGTATAGGTATATCGCGTTTGGAAAGGGTAATCCGCGAACGTATGGCAATACAGGAGCCGGGCAAGGCTACTCCGCAAACGTTAATTAACGTACGTCCCGTATCGTCCGCTATTAAGGAATTTTTCGGTTCGTCGCAATTGTCGCAATTTATAGGGCAATTTAGACCTTTTAAATTATATAGATAAAAATATCGCTATACATTTTAAATAAATTGACGATATTGAATTATTTGATTAATCAATAACGCAAATAACTCATAATCCGCGCTATGAAAGTCGACTTACAAATTAATAGCATATATTACTACATATTGCGTTCGCAAATATACCCTAGAAGTTCAGTTGTGAAAGTTGCAATTTTAGAACCGTTTTGCGGCAACATACTTTTATATTGATTTGCCGTCAAATTAATTAATTATCTGTTAATTGTCAGCGATATTTTAAAATACTTTATTTTTGTCGATAATTGTGATATAATTATTTATAATGTTTTGTGCACCTACAAATCGGTTAATTTACGTAGTATTAACATATATTTTACAATGCAGCCGAGATTTGTTCGTTGAACGCAATAGATGTTATATATATATTATATTTATAGGTGTGTAGATACAAAACATCTTAAATATACAATGTATACGTTGACATTTGTGAACATTGTTCATTATTAAACAAAAAGGAGGGCAGAATGCATATATATGTTGACATAGCTATTGCCGCTATATTTGCGCTATCACTAATTATCGGCGCAATAAGAGGCTTTACAAAACAATTTGTTGCAGGGTTTTGTTGGCTTGTCGGACTAATAGGCTCGATCGGACTAACATTGATTATAGTTCCGGCGATTGCAAAAGACGGAATATTAAACGGCTTTGCAACAACAGCGGCCGGTTGGTTCAACGGTGAAGCCTTTACAATGGAAATCCATAGCCCTGAGGAACTTGAAGCAGCCCTATCGACATCGGGATTTTTGCGTATATTGGCAAACGAAAGCATATCCGGACGCATATGGACAACTATGAGCGAGTCTCAAATGACAACACTAGGCGCTTACTTCGGCGCAATGTGCGCAAGACTGATTGTAGGCTTTATTATTTGGATAGTTTTACTGCTAATTTTCAAACTGGTCTTTTGGGGAGTTCGAAAAGGACTTGAAAAATTAGCAACATTGCCCGTTCTTAAAACACTAGACAAAATATTTGGCGCCGTATGGGCAATTGTCATTGCTTATGTAATAGTTGTCGTATTCGTTTTGACCGCAGCGGAAATTGTCGTTGCAAAGTGGTTACCGCCTGAAATACAGGAAACATTTACAAATATTTTGACAAATTCCAAACTTTTACAAGCATTACACGACACAAACGTCATAGGCGCATATATAGCCCGTTTATTAAATGTGGATTTGGCTACACTGTCTGCAATAGCATAACTTCAAATATTTACCGCTCAAACTAACAGTTTGAGCGGTTTTTTTACACAAAATTATTTAAATTGACTTTAAAAAAGCCCTAAAACAGGCATTTTTGCCCATTTTTAAGCCCAAATTTCATTTTCGAAGCCAGAATTGAATAATTATTTGTTCCTATAAGCCACCCATGCGTTTGTTTCACGTGAAACAAACTTGACAAAGAAATAAATTAATTCATACAACATCTCAATTAATTTACGCTTTGTTTCACGTGAAACATTAATTCATTACAATAACAATATATAAAAGCTGCAAAAAAGCCACAATTAACAAGAAAACAATATTTATCAATAAGACTTTATTTGCAAATGATCCTGTTTCACGTGAAACAGATAAGAAAAAAGTCAAAGCGACAATAAACCGAAAAGCACCATAATATCGGCTTTACGAAACAAAATACGGTAGCACAGTGACCTGCGACACACAAACAGGACAAAATACTAAATCAGAGCACCAATATATGAAAATTTGCAAAACACACAGTGTCACTTTATTACAGAACATTATCCTTGCACCCAAACGGCATTCAAAACAAACAATTAACTTTACGAAGTCAATAGTAGGAATGAATTTAAGCAGCTACAAACACATCATCGATCAAATAAACTTTAAACACCGTTTGTCATATATCAGCGTAACATTTCGCTGAATATATAAATCAGACAACGCAAATTGGTCAAAATTAATAAATGACGCTTAAAAATTGTCTAAAAAAAACTCAAAATATATCCAATAAATAACATTTAAATATAATTAATATAATATAATTGCAATTATATTAGATCCTACGCAAATTATAAAATTAGGCTATTGTCGATGAAATTGCCGATACCACACAACAGTATTCCTTCAAAACTAAGCACGTTCGGAACAAGTATATTAAAATTTTGACGACAGAAGTTATTTTTGGTACTAGTTATGCCAGAAAAACGAAGACGCGATTCAAGCAAATTTGCAATATAGCCTACGCAGAATCAAAAAAATTCAATTTGATTTTGAATATTTGGGGCTGTTGTCAAGAGCAGAATACTACACCCCAAAACTATTAAGCACGCAACATTGGAAGTAAATGTCGGTATCAGCGAACGGCGTTCACAAATATTAATGAGCACATAAGACATTCGTTCGCCTGTTGACACGAACTTATTTTTAAATATACAAAAACCACTTTTAAAACTTGATCATCATTAATGAAATCCACTGCAAAAATTATCACTATTCAACTCAGAATGAACTTGAAAATGGTCGGAATTTTTTCAAAAACAAATTTAAAATTCTGCCTCAGAGCTTATTTCAACCACCTTTTATAACATAATTATCCGCAATTTTGAAGTATAAAACGTCTATAAAAAACACAACAAAAAGTCCAAACAATACAAAATAGACACAAAAAAATTAGCAATATAATCCAAACCATAAAAATATTAACAACAAAATAATTTTCACGAATTTTTTCACGTTTTAAAATCGGCGCAAAAAATCGATTGACAATTATCACAATTTGCAATGATATTTGTCGACGTTCGACATCGCACGAAAAATACCCGCACGTCACGCACAAAAAAAGGTCGCAATAATTAGTTTGGCACTTCAAACTTGTGAAATATAAAACTGCACTAAAAAAGAAAAAACTGAGTACAATTAACTTTGTACTCAGTTTATTACTAAAAAATCAAATTATTCTTCTTCCTTACGGAATTTATCGCTCATCCATTCTTCAACAAGCGTAGAAATACGGTCAAGGTCGTCAGACGTGAAATAATCTATATAAATACGCCCCTTATTACCATTACCGATTGCGCTAACCTTAGTTGCAAATGCACGTTTCATATTACCGACAAGAGAAATAAGCTCCTTGCTGTCTTCAATTGACGGTTTTTGCTTTTCCGGCTTAGGACTAAGGAAATCACGAACCATTTTTTCCATTTCGCGAACAGTCATCTGGTTATCGCAGCCTTTAAGAGCCAACTTATATTGACTTTCCTTAGGAATAACAACCAACGTACGTGCATGCCCGGCAGACAATCTGCCATGTTCAACAAGACTTATGACGTCATTGCTAAGCGTAAGCAAGCGCAACGTGTTAGCCACAGCGGAGCGGCTTTTTCCGATACGGTCCGCAACGGCTTCCTGCGTCATATTAAATTCCGTCATCAATGTCCTTATCGCCATAGCCTCCTCAATCGGAGACAAATCTTCGCGCTGCAAATTTTCAATTAAACTGATTTCTTTAATCTGCTGCGATGTATAATTACGAATAATGGCAGGAATTTCAGTCTTTCCTGCAATTTTGCTTGCGCGGAAACGACGTTCACCGGCAATAATCATAAAACGTTTGCCGATAGGAGTGACAACGATAGGTTGAATTACGCCATGTATTTTAATACTTTCAGCCAACTCATTAAGCGCGGTTTCGTCAAAATTTTTACGCGGTTGTTCGTAGTTGGGGTCGATATCGATAAGCGCAATTTGTACAACGCTGTCTTGCGACGTCGGCGCAACCGTCTTTTCAATTTCGACAGATTTCGCAGTCGGCTGCGTAAGTTCGTCGATATCGTTCATTCCCATCAAAGATGCGAATCCTCTGCCAAGTCCTTTGTTAGCCATTAGTATTTTCCTCTCTTGTTAGAAATTCTTTTGCAAGCGTTTCGTACGCCAATGCCCCGTTAGAATGCGGCGCATGCAAAACAACGGGCACGCCAAAACTGGGCGATTCCACCAATTTTATATTACGCTGAACAGGTATAGGGTACACTTTATCACCAAAATATTTGTAAATATCGGAAGTAACTTGCTTGGACATAGTAGTGCGTTTGTCGTACATTGTCAAAATTACGCCATTTATATACAGTTGCGGGTTAAGACGCTGCTTAACAATCTTGATAGTATTCATCAGTTGAACCAGTCCTTCCAAAGCAAAAAACTCACTTTGAATGGGTATTATTACTGCATTAGCAACCGTAAGTGCATTTAACGTAATTAAACCGAGACTCGGCGGACAATCAATAAAGATATAGTCGTAATTAGAGACAATCGGTTCAAGCGCACGCTTTAACGCGCTTTCTCTAAACGGAACAGAAACAAGATCGACTTCCGCAGCAGCAAGGTCGATATTACTGGGAATGATAGATAAATTATCGATCATTGTAGGCATTATTACTTGTTCGGCAGTCGCTTCGGACATCAACAAATCGTAGCAGTTAGCTTCCAACTGATTCTTTTCAATACCAAATCCGCTAGTAGCATTACCCTGCGGATCGAAGTCCACAAGCAAAGTTTTCCTTCCCAACTTTGCAACATAAGTAGCCAAATTAATAGCGGTGGTTGTCTTGCCGACTCCGCCTTTTTGATTAGAAAAAGCAAAAATTTTACCCATAATTACTCCCATAATATACAACGTCCTGCACGACTTTACTATTGCGCACAGTCGCAAATAATTGGTACGCAAGCAAATCAATTTATGTCCGTCATATTACATTTTATATAATAACACAAAACACAAACTTTTTCAACAATAAAAAACATATTGTCGAAAATTTATGAAACAAAATAAATGTTCCACGTGAAAACACACCAAAATTCAATAATAATTCGCACAAAAGAAAGCAAGATATTATGTTAATAATAGTACAAGTTATGCATTTAAAAGCAACGTTTTGCATATTTAAACGCCGATTTTAGCATTATAATAACACTATATACAATATTCAAGCTCAATTTATTACACATAAAGTTAATTTGATTTTTTGCCGCTTTTCGCAATCGATTTACAAACACAAATATTAAAAAAAAGCAAAAGCAGACTAAATACCGTTACTGAATTTGCAAAGCATTCAACAAACTTGTAAGTTTAAGCATAAAAGCAGTTTTACAAAATTATTTATGCTTTTATAAAACATATATCACAGCAAAACTTTATCTGTGTACAGTTTGGGGAAAAAACTTTTAATCGGGTTAACTTGGCAGCAACTAAAAGTCGCTTAATAATTTATAATAAAAGTCAATGATATCAAACAAGTTGTCGATTTGGCAATAAAGTGGTACAATTGTATAAGTACTCACATCGTATATTATCACAATTATAATTTGGAAATAACACCTTGAAGAAAACGGTTTGGACAGAACGAATACAATGTCCATCATCTCATCGATCTCGAAAGTTTTAATGGTACCGCTAATGACTATGTCGGCATAGCCATGAAAATTCGCGATTACTGCAAATATTAAACGAAAATATAACCTTGAAAAACTCCATGCGAAGTACAAGAAAATGACCTACGAATAATTTATCGAAAGTACGGCCAAAAATTAGGTTGGTAGTTGAATTTCATCGGACAATGAATAGGGAGCAATAATGTTAATAGTGGATAAAAACAAAAGTATAGATTTAAATATAGTTGGTTACGAATTTCCAAACGCAAATCCTTCAAAAAAATCCGAATGCTTTGACTACGATGCAAATTGGTTAACTATAACTTTAAATTACAAAGAAAAAAACGTAAATGAAACTTACACAGACAATTGTTTGCTTACTTGCGAACTATTCGACTTAATAAAAGCGCTACAATGTATCATTAACGACAAAGACGATAACTATATGTCGGATTTTTTGGAGCCGTATTTGAGCGTCTGTATCACTAAGATTGATACGCATATTGTTTTTGTTTTAAGTTTCGTTTACAATACAGATAACAACAAATGGCTCAAACGGACTGTTTCTGCAAAATGGACGAAACAAACAGCGAATGATAAGTTGACCGAACTTAAAGATATGGGGGTTAATTTTCCGCAAAGATAAGTTAAAACTTGCAGATTGATAGATTTCGAATGAACCGTAACTCATTTAACAGCAAAAATTCTGTCTAAACGGCTGTTTTAACCACTAATACTCGCTGATAAATTATATATAACAGCCGTATGTTAAGACTTAATTAAACGCTTGGTTGGCATTTTGAGTATTTCCCGCCTAAGCATACGCCAATAAAAAAACAAATTAGCATTTGTCGCAAAACAAATTATTAAATATGAACTACAAAGAATTTATTGACGGAATCAATGCTGAAAACGGCATAAGACTGATTGAATTTTATATCGAAGGTTATGCTCATTACGATTCATGCTCGATTGGCAGATATGTCGACAGGGACTTTCGCGGATGCGAATTTTGCAAGGAAATAATTTGCATTTTGACAAAAGACGCTTCCGAAAGATATTTCTTCTGGGATAAGTACGACGAGGACCGCAAAATATTCAACTTTAAAAACAAAGGCGGAAAAAAAAGTCTAAAAGATATCTGGGACAAAGTTATAATAACTAAAATCGTTTATTGGAACAAATAACACCGCCCAAACTTCAATACGCCTACAAACCAAGATTGTGTGGAATTAACGCATTTACCACTCTAATTTGCGCTTACACCAATATGCATTTTTCTATTAGTCGGTACAAAATAGACTGTCGATAGTTAGCCATTGGATACTCAAATAGTTATTGCGATATATAAGACAAGCAGTGCAAGGAACAGGCACGAGAACGTACCGGACGTACGCGCGAGCAACAGCAACACAGCAATGCGCAATCTCTATGCCGCAACACTTGCAACGCACTTTGAGACTAGGAGTTTCCGTTTCAAGGCAAGGCAACGCAGTCGAAACTGTACTTGCGCTATGCGCACGTGTCCTAAGTGTGCAGAGACAAACAAGACGACGGTGGCTACGGATTCTTGCTACACGAGTGTACACGGACGTATACGACTGAGCAAAAACGCCAAGGCAACATTGTATTGCGTAGTTTATATTCGCTTAGGCGGTTTGCAGGGTTCGAATTTCACGTTGCCAGACATTAACACATTGCAACAGGTGCAAGAAATTTAACGTCAAGCACTGTTATCGGACAAATAATAGTTACAACAAACAATGCTTTTGTAAGAATTGTAAAACGTAAAAACAAAACATCGGAGTATATATGAATAAAACAATTGTGGCGTTATCCACCGCACGCGGACGTTCGGCAATTGCCGTCGTGCGCATGAGCGGCGACGACGCAATAGAAATTGCAAAAAAGTTTTTTAAACCGTTTCCAAGCAAACCCAATTATTTAAAGGTTGGCACACTTGCCACACCGCAATTCGACGAAAATGCAATGTGCGTTTATTTTGCCGCACCGCATTCCTATACGGGCGAAAACACAGTGGAATTTCACTGCCATGGCGGCAGCGCAGTTTGCCAAGCGGTAATCGAACAGTGCATAGCAAACGGCGCAGTTCCGGCGCAAAACGGTGAATTTAGCAAACGCGCATTTATTAACGGTAAACAAAACTTAACTAACGCCGAAGGCATTATTGAAATGATCGATGCGGAAACCGCATCCGCCGCAAAAGCGGGTGCTAATTTACTTGAAAACAAATTGGGCAAAAAAATTGTAGCAATGCAAGACGTATTGCTCGACTTGGTATCTTCGTGCGAAGCAACGTTAGACTACCCCGAAGAAGACCTGGAATTACCTACGGTAAACGCAGTAGAAAAACAACTGAGCGCACTGTCCAACGAACTGTCCGCGCTTATTTCCACAGCAACGTTAGGCAAGGTGGCAAAATACGGAATAAACGTCGCCATTGTCGGGAAACCCAATGTAGGCAAATCCAGTTTACTTAACGCTCTGCTCGGAACCGACCGCGCAATAGTATCGGACATTCAAGGTACCACGCGGGATACGCTAACCGAATCGGTAAACTACCGCGACATAAAGTTCAATTTTGTAGATACGGCAGGCATACGGGACACAACCGACGTTGTGGAAATAGAAGGGGTAAAGCGTGCGCAAAAAGCGGCGGATAGCGCCGATGTCGTACTGCACGTAACGGACGATCCTTCCGACCGTTCGGTCTATCCCACAATCCGTCCGCAAGTACGCATTTACAACAAATGCGATTTGTACGACAGTTCGCCTTGCTGTGTTGACAGCTTGATAGTATCCGCAAAAAGCGGGGACGTTGAAATAATCAAATCCACATTGTACGAAATGTTCAGCGCGGGCGACATAGAAAACAGCGACTTACTTATTACCAACGAAAGGCACTTGTCTTGTCTAAAACTTGCCAAGCAACAGCTTGACGAAGCGCAAGCAAATTGCAAAACCGCAACGTTGGACATCGTTACAAGTTCGCTGCGCCAAGCGTGGGAAACCTTGGGCGAAATTACCGGAACATCCGCGCGCGAAGACATTATCGACCGCATTTACAGCAAATTTTGCTTGGGTAAATAAAGTTGTCTAAAACACAATTAAATGTACAAGTTAGGCATTTAAACGGCTTCTCTTGTACAACAATTTGTAAACAGCCTTAATATATACCGTATCGGCGCGCAGTTTTACAAATTGCACTTGTGGTGATGTTTTTAAAAATACGATGCAAACAAACAACGCTTTTAATACAAATTATTTAAAAAGAACAAAAGGTTATATACGGCAAGCATACGCAACAAGCAGATCTGCAAATTATTAAAAACGTTTTGATTGCAAAAATTCAACTACGCAAAAACGAATAAAACCCTATGTAAACATAAGTGCAGCAAAATAACAAAACAAGTAAAGTAATTAGCGCAAACAAATACGGCAAAACCGACACAGTACAGCAACAACGGTTTGGCACATTTAGCAAATATGCTTTTAACAATTGTCACACAGAAACAAAAAATTAAGTAAATTTCAAGGATATATAACAGTGAAAACTTTTGACGTAATCGTAATAGGGGCAGGACACGCCGGTTGCGAAGCGGGCTTGGCTTCCGCACGCTTAGGTTGCTCCACGTTGCTGCTTGCAACAAATTTAGATACGGTTGCTTTCCTTGCTTGCAACCCCAGTATCGGGGGAACGGCAAAAGGGCAAATCGTAAAGGAAATTGACGCGCTCGGCGGACAAATGGCTATCAATGCCGACAACAGCCTGCTTCAAATGCGTATGCTAAACAGGGGCAAAGGTCCCGCTGTCTATTCACCGCGCGCGCAAGTAGACAAAAACGTATATCATTCTACAATGAAGCAGACAATCGAAAGCACTCCAAACTTATTTTTGCGTCAAGGGGAAGCTGTCAAAATAGACGTTACGCCCAACGGGGAATTCGCCGTCACAACCGCCGTAGATTTAACATACACTTGCAAAGCGGTAGTATTGGCTTGCGGAGTATATTTAAAATCAAAAACGATTGTGGGCAAATGCGTAAAAGACAGCGGTCCCAACGGATTTGCAAACGCATCGCACTTATCCGACAGTTTAAGGGAATTAGGCTTTACATTACGCCGTTTTAAAACGGGAACCCCCGCCCGCGTACGTATGAAGTCTATCGATTTGGACAAAACGGTCGAACAAGTAGGCGAAAGCGACGTTTTGCCGTTTTCCTACCTTACGCAAAGTATACCTGCCACAAAGCGCAGTTGTTACCTTACATATTCCACGCCCAAAACAAAGGAAATTATCCTTGCCAACAAGCATTTGGCGCCCATATACAACGGCACTATCGACGGGGTTGGTCCCAGATACTGCCCCAGCATCGAAGACAAGGTAGTGCGCTTTGCCGATAAGGAACGCCACCAAATATTTTTAGAGCCCGAAGCGGAAGATACTTGCGAGTTTTACGTTCAAGGGGCGTCGTCCAGTATGCCCGCAAGCGTGCAAGAACAAATTTACCACAGCATTGAAGGGCTCGAAACCGTCGAAATTATGCGCGACGCTTACGCAATCGAATACGACTGCATTGACGCAACCGAACTTACCGCAAGCTTAATGTCTAAAAAAATAAAAGGAATGTTTTTTGCAGGACAAATAAACGGCACCAGCGGTTACGAAGAAGCGGGCGGACAAGGCATAATTGCGGGTATCAATGCCGAACGGTACGTACACAACAAGGAGCCGTTTACTTTGCGCCGAGACAACAGCTACATAGGCGTGCTAATTGACGACATTACCACTAAGGAAACAATCGAACCGTACCGTATGATGACAAGCCGCGCCGAATACCGTTTGATTTTACGCCAGGACAACGCCGACTTGCGCCTAACCGAACTGGGGCGGGAAATAGGGCTAGTATCCAACGAACGCTATCAACGTTTTATTGCAAAAAAGGAACAACTGCAAAATGCATCAAAGGAACTTAACAAAATAGTGTCGCCCAAGATATATGCGCCGTTGTTCGAAGCAAAGGGCGAAGCAATAAATAACGCGGGACTCACTGTCGACGAAATGCTGCGTCGCAGTAACATAACAGCGAAAGACTTGCAACAGCTGGGATTTTTTAAAGACGTATCCGACGAAGCCTTGTACGAAATCGAAGTGGAATGCAAGTACCGCGGATATATTCAAAAGGAAAAGGAAGCAATAGCCCAAGCAAACAAACTTGAAAACAAGCCTTTGCCAAACGACATAGACTATATGACGATAGACGGCTTGCGTATAGAAGCGCGACAAAAGTTAAACAAAATACGTCCGCAAAACTTGGGACAAGCAGGACGTATATCGGGGGTGTCCCCCGCCGACGTGCAAATACTTATTGTGTACTTGGCGCAAAAAGGCTCACATTAAAATTTGTTTTGCACCCTATTAACAACGCATTGCAACAAAGAAATATGCACAAGTTAAGCCTTTAAACGACTTTACTTGTACACAACTTATTGTGTTGTAATTACATAAATATTAGTCGCAAAAAATTGTATTTTGTAAAGTTGCGCGATACGGTTCGCTAAACTGCGTTTTTTTGCGGCATTTGTCCGAGCTCCGTCACGTCATAAAAAAATATCAAAAAATACAAAAACACCGAATAACAAGTACAACAAATAAATACGGTTAAAATATTTCACATAATATAAAAAAATGATTACAAATTACTTACGCGAACAAACGGGCATAGCCCTTAAAGACACAATGTTAACGCAGTTTAAAACTTACTGCGATTTTTTGCTTGAAGAAAATTCCAAATACAATTTAACCGCTATAACCGAGCAGAACGATGTGTACATCAAACACTTTGCCGACAGCGTTTTGGGCAGCGTCGCAGTAGCGCAAAACGCAACTCTGTGCGACGTAGGCAGCGGCGCAGGTTTTCCGTCACTGCCCCTTAAAATTGCCCGTCCGGACATAAACGTCACCCTTGTGGACAGTTTGGAAAAACGCATAAACTTTACAAAAACGTTGTGCGACAAATTACAAATCGAAGCAACCTTTTACCACGACCGTGCCGAAGACTTTGCAAAAACGCACAGCGAGCAGTTTGACGTTGCAACCGCGCGCGCAGTCGCCCCTTTGCCCATATTGTTGGAATACGTAGCGCAAATAGTAAAAGTAGGTGGAATCGTCCTTGCCTACAAAACGGACGAAAGCGAACTGGAAACATCCGCCAACGCTTGCAAACTGCTAGGACTGCAATTCGAAAAAGATTACAAGTTCGTTTTGCCCGACAGCAGTAACCGTTGTTTGTTGGTATTCCGCAAAACGGCACACACGCCTGCAAAGTATCCACGCGGACAAAACAAGCCCCGCAAACAACCGTTATAAAAATTTTAAACAGGCAATTCGCTGTTTTGTCGCCATACGGATAACAGGTATCAATATCAACAAACGTCTTTACTGCCCGCATTCTAACGGACGTCAACTCATTTAAACACAAAAATTCTGTTTAAACGTCTATTTTAACCACTTGGCAGTTTATATGCAAGTAAAGCGACTATGTCAAACAAAGCCGTACCGTTCATTTGTAAAACTAAATTTAGTTGCTACAAACAGCCGTCAAGCAATAGTAACACAACTCAAAATAAAAATTAAACAATATAACAACCGTCAAGGTCGCAATTTAAAATTATGGTTATTCTATTATCAGGCGCTTCCCATACAGGGAAAACAGCATTGGCGCAAGAAATATTAAAAAAGTATAAATATCCTTATTTATCTATCGACCATTTAAAAATGGGGCTTATCCGCAGCGGTCAAACAAAATTAACTGTTTACGACGACGAACTTTTGTTGGCTTACTTGTGGGATATCGTAAAAGAGATAATTAAAACAGCAATCGAAAACGAACAAAACCTTGTAATAGAAGGTTGCTATATTCCTTTTGACTGGAATAAATATTTTGACGACGGCTATTTAAAAAACATAAAGTGCCTTTTTATTGTAATGAGCGAAAACTATATTGAAAGCCATTATCTAGATATATCCGCTTATGCTAATTGCATCGAAAACCGAGTGGGGCAACCGCCTACGAAGGAAGACTTGATTAAAGACAATAAAGCGGTTTTTCAAGGTTGCAAAGAGCATTCGTGCAACTACTTTTTGATTGACAAAGACTACCCCGAAACAGATACATTAATAAACAAAATAATGCAAAACTAGTTTGTAATTAATTAAAACAAATTATATATTATCGTACACGAATATAATTTTAAACAAACAATTACTTTGTTGCGTGATACGATCTAATAACGCTTGTTAAACGTAGTTAGTCGTAGTTAAGTGCAGTTAAACTTAATTACATATGTTATTATAAAGTCAAACGGTTTTACAAATAACCCGACAAAACTTTAAGGAGCAAAACAATGGACAAAACTAAACACTACGAAAATTCAATCCCCGAAGATTACGTGCTTGTAAAACACGTCGACGCCAAAAGCGACAAAAAGCAAATTGCAATTTACACGTTGTTGTCTTTTGTTCCGCTAATCGTGATACTGCCTATACTTTTTGTTATTGCAGTCGAGTGTAGCGGTTACAATTTTTTAGACGAACATAACTACGGTAACGGCATGATCGCAATATTAGTTACGGCTGCTACGTTGTTTTTGTACACTGTCCTGCACGAGCTTACGCACGGCATAACGTACAAATGTTTTACGGGTGGTAAACTTACGTTCGGACTAACGCTTACCGTTGCCTTTTGCGGAGTGCCGAACATTTATGTTCGTAAAAAAGCGTCTATCGCTGCGCTTATAATGCCGTTTGTCGTATTCACGTTAATTTTTGCTGGACTAACAGTAGGCTTATGGTTTGTATCCCCGCTTTACGGAATACTTGCAGGAGCAGTTTTCGCTATACATTTGGGCGGTTGCGTGGGCGATCTTCATTGGACGTTGATGTACGTTACAAAGTTTAAACATTGCAATACTCTAATGCGCGATACGGGCCCCGAACAATGGTTATACATACCCAAAAGCGACGCGGAAAAATTCGACATTGCTCCGATAGTTTTAAACGAATCGAAAGACGACAATACAAAAGCAAATTAATTTAAAAATTAACCAGGAGTTTGCTAATGAAAAACAAAGCATTAGTCGTTATAGATATTCAAAACGACATCACTAAAAACTACAAAGAAATTATCGGCAATATAAATGACGCTATCGAGCGGGCAGTTGAAAACAATATACACGTCGTCTATATTAAGCACAATAACTTATCGGAAGGGACCCGAACATTCAAACCCGATACTCGCGGTGCGGAATTAGTCCCCGATATGAAAATCGTTTCCGACAATATATTTGTTAAAAGCAAAGGTAACGCATTAACAAGCGAAGCCTTTACCGATTTTATTAACAAAAACGGAATTGAAGAATTTTACATCGCGGGAGCAGACGCCGTTGCTTGCGTAAAATCCACTTGCTACAATATGGCGAAAAACGGCTATATTGTACACGTCCTTTCGGATTGTATTACAAGTTACGACAAAACAAAACTGCCCGAAATGCTAGATTATTACAAGCGCAACGGTTGTATCATCGAAACAATAAACAAATAAATTTCAATTTAGGAGAAAGACAATGGCAAGACCGAGAACAAAAGAAGACTTAATTACAGAAAGCGCAAAGGGATATAATAACCTTTTCGACTTTATTTCGTCATTGACGGAACAGGAACTTAATACCGAGTTTGATTTTTCAACTCTTAACAAAAGCGAAGCTCATTGGAAAAGAGACAAAAATTTACGAGACGTCTTAATGCATTTGTACGAATGGCAACAGTTAATGTTACATTGGGTGTCGGAAAACGAACAAGGAAATCAACGACAGTTTTTAATGGACGGGTTTTCGTGGGCAAATTACGGCGATATGAATATTGTATTTTTTGAAAGGGCGCAAAATATATCGCTTAAAGAAGCAAAGATGCTTTTAGAGCAATCGCATAACGACATAATGGCGTTAATACAAAAATACGATACACAACAATTATTCAATAAAAACATTTTTCCTTGGGTAGGCGGCAGCACATTAGGACAGTATTTTATTTCAACGACAATAGCGCACTACGAATGGGCATTAAAAAAATTAAAAGCACACAGAAAAATAATGTGTTCCCGCTAACTTTTTTGTAAAACACATCGAAATCGTTTTTACTATATAAATCAAATTACAATTAAAAAGTAAGGCAAAGTTGGATTGTTAAATTATTAATACAAGTGCTTATTAGACAAAAAGCGGACGAGATTATTACAATCTCATCCGCTTTTTATAGTTGTTTAAATGCGCTAATGTTTTTTTGCAACTAAGGAAAAGTTTAATTATTTTTTAAGAATTGACAACCGTACAGTAAGGTATTTCCAAATCGGGGCGTTGCTTGCGCAGGTTTTCTAAAAACTCGCTTACACCGAACATTCGCGCAGGTATTTTAAGGCATTTGTCGTCAAAGAAAATCGTTAACTTGCCTTTACGTGTAGGGAACGGTCCATACATCATCACAATACTGTTACCTACGCTTGTAATATCCGAATAGAGATATTTTTTCTTTTGGGCAAACGGTCTAATATCCGTTATATACGTTTCGTTATAACAAATTTTACGCGTAAACGATATCGTCCAAACAATTGTAAAGATAGCAAAAGCAAAACACAACACAAACAACCCTGCAAACATATAGATTTCTTTGGCCGTTGCTTCAAATTTTTCGGGATACTTTATACAAAGTATCATGCACGCTAATGCCGCCGCAACTAACAATACCGAGAACCCCGTCATAACAGACATTGCAATATTGTCCGAACGACTGTAACCGATACATTTGGTTTTAGACGCTTTCTTCTCTGCTTTTTGTTGCGAATCCGTTATCCGCTCCATTATTAAAGGAACCAAAACGCCTATCAATACTGTTGTTATCGCGGGCAATATTACATCTAAATAGTTCACAATGTATTCTCCTTTGTTTTTTTTACAGTAATTTTACGGATTGTAGTTGTCGATGTTGTCGTTTAACGTTTTAAGCTTGGTTTGAATGTATGTTGCGTATGCAACGTTGCCTGTGTCGGTCGCACCGAACTGCAAACCGTTTACGCTTATTGCGTTTGCGGTAAATGTCGAGTAACGGTCTTTAAAGCCGTTAGCGTACGCATTAAACGCTTGAACCGTCACCATTGGCGCATTGGACATTGTAATTAAATTTTGACGGAAACGCATAAGCGCCGAGCCGTCATCTGTGGGCGCGCCCTTGTCTATAAGCTTTACGTAAAGCGGATTGTTTTGTCCGCCTCCGGTTGCCGCAACGGTGCGCGTATAAGGCGTAACATACATATTTGCGCTACCCGTCGGGTTCCAATCCTTTGTAATACCCAAACATCTGTCATAATCGTAAGGTATTATTATCGCCTTGCCGTCGGCGCGGAAATACAAGTAGTAATTGTTGTAGTTGTTGCGTATGCAATCGGGATTACCCAAAATGTAATTGATTGCTTCGAACTTGGCAAAGTAGTTTATGTCTAACAGATTTTCGAAGTCGGGGTTACTTCCGTTAATTGCAGTTATAAAGTTTTTAATGGAGGAAAGGTCTCGCAAACCCGTAACTTTATCTTTCTTTTTGTTTGTCTTTTTGTCGTAACTGTAAAACTTGTTTTTAAGTTCGTCTTCAACACCGACGCGGTTTTCCAAGTCGTAGTTGGTTAAGTCGGCAGGTCCTTTTGACGAATACGTGCATTTCCACAAATCGCCCACTTTTTGTTCGCCCAAATTACGGGCAATAAACACTTCGTCAATCGGTTCGTGTATGCGGTACACTCCTAAGTTTTTAGTTGTTGCGTCCTTTTCCAATGCGGTAAGAGCACACAATGTAATGTGCGGTGCGTATATGCCGTTGTCGCGGAACAGCTTCATTGCGTACATCTCGCGAACGTAAGTTTCGTCGGCAGTGGAGTTGTATTTTAAATCTATCTTTTCCATTCCGCCAAACGTCCTATCTTTACGTTCGTCGCGTTTGGAATCATCCGTCCACACTTTTAGTTCGTCTTGCTTATAGCCGTCGTCAACGTCGTCAAACGTTTCCTTAAAGGACAGTTTAAAGTGAACCGTACTTGTAAAACCGTCGTCACCGTAAAATGCGTGACGCGAAGTGTTACCTTTCATACGCACGCCGACTTCTTCGTAGTAGTAGTGCAAGTAACCGTTTCCGTCGTCTATGGCGATAGTAACACTGTCCGCCATACGGTATATGGGCGATTTGCCCCCGATTGCGCTAAAATCCAAATAGTCTTGATTTAATTTTTTCCACTGCGCGTCGGACATATTTATGTCCACCTTTACTTGTGCGCTTTCGCTAAACAGCGCTTCGTATACGCCGTTTTCCGCTCCCGAAACATACTTGGCGGTAAAGGTTTGACTTTTTGTATACTTTGCGGAAGAATCGAACTTATCCTGTCCGTTATACCAACCGCTAAAAGCATATCCGTCCAAACGCGGTTCGTCGTTGATTGCTACCTTACCGTTAACGTCGGATTTGACTTTTTTTGACGTTTCACCGTTTGCAAATGCACCTTGTTCCGTCGAAAAAGTAATAACGACGTCGCTGTCGGTATCGGATGGCGGCGCAACAGGAATACACGCGGTTAATGCTACAAGCATTACAGCAAATAGTACAATTATTACAATTTTTCTCATACAATTACATCCTTGAACAATTTATATTTTGGGACATTATTCCGCAACTGATAATTATGTTAATATAACAAGCAACTCATTTATTACTTTTGCAGTTGGGAAAATATTAGCCCTGCTATATCGATATAGCGGGCTACATTCATTTGTGTATTTAATCGATTAGGACAATGTTGTTTTATCAATTCGTAATGCAGTTTAATGCGTAATTGCGGTTACGTTTAGTTTAATTTTACGGCGGGCAAGGTTCTGCCCAACCTACGAGTAATTGATTATTTATAGTTGGTTTTTATATAATGCGACTCGTATTACTCGTCTAGATGTCTCGCAACATTCTCCGTCCTTTGGCGAAACTACGCTCGACATGACATAGTACAAAGTTGATCGAAATGGTTATAATACGTAATTAATGTTGAGTTTAGTTAAATTCCGGATTGCTTCGCTTCGCTCGCAATACTCGCATTCGCTCGTGGCGTTCGCAACTGCGTTGCTCGGCTAAGGACATTGGTATCCAATCTTAAGCCAGTAGAAAGGGGTAGATGCTAGGCGGGCGCGGATTTGCCGACGGGAGTGTAGTAGACATACACGACCTAGGCAAAACGTAATCCAACGCAGACGTGATTTTATACGGGCACAATGCGGGACTAGCAAACTGCAATTACGCACAAGCGTAGATTGTGTGCAATTGGCATCATTGTGGTGCGGGAGCGTACAAAGACATACGTGACCGAAGCAACCGTCCGACGTTTAACGCAGTATGCGAAGTTTATACGGGCTTAGCGACGTTTTTTCTTTTCGCTGCGGTATACAAAATTCAAAGTCTTACGCGGTGCATTGGGTGCATTAAGTATATTACTTTGATTAACGGGAGTAATTACAACGTGACGGCGCGTTCCTTGTCCGTCGCTTTGGGTGGTTACGTATTTACTCGATTGCAAAGCGGTGTGTATTATACGTCTTTCATACGGATTCATAGGTTCAAGACTTACTTCCTTGCCCGTACGTTTAACTTTTTGTTCGATGTTACTTGCCAAACGCTGCAAAATCTTTTCACGTTTAGCGCGATAGTTTTCCGCATCCAAAGATACGCGTTTAAAGCCGCTTTCGGATGCGTCCAGCAGCAAGTTGCACAAGTATTGCAATGCGTCAAGCGTTTCGCCGCGGTAGCCGATAGCATTAGGCGCGTCTTCGCCGACGATATTCATAATAACGCTGTCGCCGTTTTCGCTTACTTCGACTTCGCAATTGACAATGTCCATTTTAACCAGTACATTGTGTAAAAATTCCTTAATATGCGCGACGTTATCATTTAAAGACGCCGCTTGTTGTATATTGCTCATTATGATATTACCTCATATAACTTGCCTTGCCGTTATTTTCCTTCTTTTCGCTTTTAGCAAGACTCTTTTCTACCATTTTTTCCACAGGCAAACGCATAGCTACGGTGGAAATTATGCTTAACGTATAGTTGCATACCATATAGATTGCAAATGCGCCCGTATACATAAATCCGAATACAGCCATCATAAGCGGCATAAGTATCATCATCATTTTGTTTGTCGCTTGTTGCTGTGCGTTTTGTGCAGTATTTTCGACAGGCTGTTCGCCCTTGCGGCTGCGTTTTTCCATAAATTGCGACAGCCACATAGACAGGAATGACAAACCTATGGATAAAATAGGCAAAATCATCAAACCGTTCCAAGTACCGTTTGCGCCGTAACCGTCAACTTCCAAAATTGCCGAACGGATTAGGTTATATGTCGCTTCACCGTTGCCGTCAGGGAAGTTTGTCATATTAATAGACGTAGAAAAAGCATTTGCCCCCTTATTATAAGCAGGCATTACCGTTTCCCATGTGTCGGGCTGCCAAACGTTCTTTATCCACAACCAACTTTCTTTTTCTTCCAAATATTTTGATTGGACGCGTTCTATCGCCAGTTTATGCGCTTCGTCCGCAGCAGCGGAGTCAAACTTAATTGCCGCATTAGACGCGTGAATTTGAGAGTACAATTTTACAAGGTCCTCGTACTTGGTCAATTCCTTAACTTTATCCGAAGCGGAATTTTTATATTGTGTTTCCCTTGATTTATACTCGTCGGTATACACTTTATATATTTCGCTGGTTTCGTCCAATGTAAACTCGTGTTCCAAAACATTGTAGTATTCGGCAGACAAATCTTGGAAAGTGATAATAGTGCTGTACGTGGAGTATTCGCGCAATCCGCCGAACATTACAAAGAATATTACCATAGACAATATCATAGGTAAGCACGTGGACAACATAGAGTATCCTTGCTTTTTGTAAAGTTTTTGCTTTTCGTCGTTGGCGCGTTGAGTGTTTGCTCCGTAACGTTTGTCTATTCCTTCGATTATAGGTTGTAAACGTTGCATTTTAAGTGCGTTTTTACGTGCAGAAAAACGCTGCCAAATATCTAACGGCAGCATTAATATTTTTAAAAACAACGTAAAGACAACTACGGTCCAACCATAATTACCTATCCATTGGTGCATAAGCAATACAAGTTTACCTACTACGCCAAGGCTGTCTTTACCGTAGTCGAAGTAGTCTACGGAAGATGTTTTGCAGCTTACAAGCGTCGTAAGCAATATCATTGCCAATAACGCAACCGTAAGCGCAGCGCTTATTTTTTTTCTCATTATTTCCCCTTTTCGGTAATCAACACAACTACACGTGCCACTTCATTTGCCCTTTTAAATTTACAGGCACAGGATCAAAACCGCCCTTGCCCCAAGGCGCACATCTGCACAGCCTTTTTAACGTCAACCAACTGCCCTTAAAAAAACCGAATTCGGCATACGCTTCCATCGAATACACCGAACAACTCGGCGTATAAATACACGTTTTGCCACCTTTCCATTTGGATAAAGTGGCTTTGTACAGTTTTAATAACGCTATGGCAAGGTATTTCATACAAGCAACCCCGATTTTTCGAACAAACTTGTTACGCTTTCGACAATGTCGGCATACAAGTAACTTCCGCTTTTGCGCGGAATAAATACTATGTTGTAATGCGGTTTGACTTTCGGCATTAAATTACTTACCGCTGCTTTAAGCTGACGACGGACTCTGTTTCGACGTACTGCATTGCCGAACTTTTTGCTAACGGAAAAACCCGCTTGCGGAACTTGGTTATTGCTTTTGCAAAACAGCATTACAAAGTTTTTGTCGGCAACGCTTTTGGCGTGTTTGTACACATAGTTGTATTGATAATTTTTTTTGAGTCTGTACTTAGACTTCAACGTTATTTACCTGCTTATGCGGAAAGAGAATGACGTCCCTTGTTTCTTCTTCTTGCAAGAGTTCTACGTCCGCCGGTTGTCTTCATTCTTGCACGGAAACCGTGTACTTTGCTTCTTTGTCTTTTTTTAGGTTGGTAAGTTCTTTTCATTTTCAGTTTCTCCTTATGTCTGCGCGGTTAAACACGCGCATTATTTGTTTGTGTTTTTTTGTTTTTGGCTAATATATTCAACAGCCGATAACATACTGCTTTATTTTAACAAAATACTTAGTATAAGTCAAGTGTTTACTATTATCCCCGATTATTTTTACAAACAGGTTACTTTAAGCAATTGCACAGTGTGGACTTTGCAAATGTACAAAGCAAACGAACTTTTAAACAAACTTTTTAATTTTGGGTATTGTAAGATTTTACGTTTTATGTTAAACTATTCAAGTCAAGACGTTGACAAAATTACCGCTGTTAAATAACGTAAATTTGCTCGGTATTTGCGCCAACTCTGCAAATTTAAATATAAGGAGCATTTACTTATGTCTATCCCTACCCCTCACATTTCTGCAAAAAAAGGCGACTTTGCGCCGACTGTCCTTATGCCGGGCGATCCGCTCCGCGCAAAATACATTGCCGAAAACTTTTTGACCGACGCGGTACTTGTTAACAACGTACGCGGAGTACAAGGATATACGGGCTTGTACAAGGGCAAGCGCGTATCCGTCATGGCAAGCGGAATGGGTATTCCGTCCATAGGCATTTACAGTTACGAATTGTACAATTTTTACGGTGTGGAAAATATAATCCGTATCGGCTCGGCAGGAGCGATACATCCCGATTTAAAAGTCCGCAACTTAGTATTCGGACAAGGCGCGTGCACCAACAGCAACTACGCCCACCAGTTCGGTATGCCGGGAACGATAGCGCCGATTGCAAGTTACGAATTGCTGGAAAAAGCGGTGGAAACCGCAAAGAAGTTGGGCTTTACTTACAAGGTAGGCAATATCCTTTCCAGCGACACTTTTTACGACGACGGAGCAGGCTCTGCCGTTTGGGGCAAAATGGGCGTGTTGGCAGTGGAAATGGAAAGCGCAGCGCTTTACCTAAACGCTGCACGCGCGGGCAAAAAAGCGTTGTGCATTTGCACTATATCCGACCACTTAATTACGGGCGAAGCACTGTCGTCCGACGAACGTCAAAACTCCTTCCGCGAAATGATGGAATTGGCATTGGAAATAGCCTAAACAAATATTCGCCGTTTTGGTTTATTGAAGTAAATAACGTAAAATAAAAAAGAAAAAAACCCCGAAGTTTTAAACAATTACAAAACTTCGGGGATATTTTTTTGTTAATCGGTTTTGAACAAAGCACATATACGACAATATAATATGTACAACTAAATGTTTTAAATGGCGTTACTTATACATAAATGCGCTAATTTTATAAATGTTGCGGTATGCCTATTTAAGTTCGACCGTTGCGCCGACGTTGCGTAATTTATCCGCAATAACAACAGCTTCGTCTTTTAACTTATTTTCCGCAATTGTAGCGGGGGTGTTTTCCGCAAGGGTTTTTGCTTGGGACAATTCCAAACTTAAAACTTCGCGCAAAACTTTTATTACTGCAATTTTGTCCTTTCCTGCGTCGACAAGCACAACGTCGACTTCTATTTTTTGCGACAAGTTATCCGTTGCAATATCTTTTGCTTTGTCCTTTCCTGCGTCGACAAGCACAACGTCGACTTCTATTTTTTGCGACAAGTTATCCGTTGCAATATCTTTTGCTTTGTCCTTAGTCTGAACGGCTTGTTCGGCATTGTCTGCCGAATTTTTATCTTGCGTTCCGTCATCGGTTTCCGCTACGTTTTGCTGCTGTTTTTGCGCTGCCGTATTTGTATCGATGGATTTGCGGAATACCACAAACGTTTGCCACAAGTATTCCAAAACAAAGTTGATTACCATTACGGTTACTTGTGCAATTACAAAGCCCCAATCGCCTATATGAATAAGGGATTTTTCTACCGTTGCTATGTACCAAGTTTGGAACGGATAAAACGGAACATAAAACGCAAACGCCAATAGCATTGCTATCGGCACATTATTTGCCGCCTTAAATGTAAACTTGCGGTTAAAGGTAAAGTTCCAAATTATCGATAGCGCAAGTCCTACCGTTTCGGCAATAAACGTTTCCAACGGCTGTTCGGTAATAAAACGTATCGTTGCGTCGGAGGGGATAAGTTTGTCCAATATAAGCAATTTAAGCAAAAAGGACGAAACGATTTGTATTACTCCTGCGGATATCGAAAACAAGGTAAACTTTATTGTCCGCATAAGTTCTTTTTTATTAATTTTAAACTTTTTAGATTGTTCTTCCATAATACTCCCGTTATCGAATCTATACCGAAAATTCATCAATGCTTTTTAATAGACTTAAAAACCTTTCACATTATACTGCCGCAAAAAGCAATTGTCAAATATTGAACACTGTGCGGCGGCAATTCATTTATTGCAATTTGCCGAATAGCGATTTTATATTTCTGCAACCGATTGACAAAGCGTTTTATTCTTTACCGTTGTTAGTAAAGCATTTTTTAATTTATAAAAATATTTTAATTGGTTTTAGTTTGTGATTATACGCAACTGTATTTACAAGCAATTGTTTATTTAAAACGGATGTTTGTCCGTTTAAACGTTAAAATTCCGTAAAAACGGCTGTACCAACCAAGTTGCAAACATTAAACGTTTTAGCGTATGAATTACAATATTAAACAGTACTGCATAATGTACATACTGCCAATGCGTATATTGCAAAATAACAAAGCACAGCAACGTCGCATAATCTTTACAGTATTGTAATCTTATGTTGTATCAAAAAGACAACGACGGGCAATAAAAACAAACGCGCACATCTTAGGTCGTTTAACCGTTAGATACGCGCGTATTTTATTGGAAAATATTGTTTTTGTTTTAACGTATTGCGCAAATGCTAATTTAACATTGCTATCGATTCGTCAATTCGGCGCAAGGTTTCGTCCTTGCCGATGATTTCCGCAATCTCGCTTGCTCCGCCGGGGGTTACGGCAAGACCCGTTAGGGCAATACGTGCAATCCACAGCACGGCGCCCTTTTTGCAGTTGAGTTCCGCCGACAAGTTAACCAACGTATCGAACAAGTTTTGGTTTGTCCATTCGGTTACGGCAGATAACTTTGCGCGTATTGCGGGCAGTATTTCCTTGGCAAGAGTTGCATCGGCTTTTTGCTTGACATTAGTGTACAAGTCCTTGTCGAACTTGTCGAACTCCACAAGGAAGCGGAGTTTGTCTTCCATTTCGCCGAAAGTTTCGATACGGCTTTGAATTAATTTACACACAAGCGTTTTGTCGAATTTCGCCAAAAAGCCGTTTTCCATCCAAGGAGTAGCGTAATCGGCAAAATCTTCGGCAGACATTTCCTTGATGTACAACGAGTTGAGCCAAGCAAGTTTTAGCGGGTCGAATATCGACGGACTTTTACTAATGCCTGAAATATCAAACTTTTGCTGCATTTCGTCCATACTCATTTTTTCGGAATCGTCCTTAGGCGACCAACCGAGCAGCGCAATGTAATTGATAATAGCGTCTTTTAAAAATCCTTTTTTGATTAAATCTTCGTAACTTGCGTCGCCGTTACGTTTGGAAAGTTTATGTTGCGCGTCCTTCATAATGGGCGGCATATGTATGTACATAGGACGTTCCCATCCAAACGCATCGTACAGCAAATTGTACTTAGGCGTACTGCTAAGATATTCCACACCGCGCATTACGCAGTTGATGTGCATAAGGTGGTCGTCTATTACGTTTGCAAAGTTGTATGTCGGCATACCGTCCGACTTAATTAAAATTTGGTCTTCCAGTTCGCTGTTTTCGATAGTGATGTCACCGTAAACAGCGTCGTGGTAAGTAGTACTGCCTGTTGTAGGCATATTTTGGCGGATAACGTATTTTTCGCCCGAAGCAATACGGCGTTCAACTTCGTCCTTACTTAAATGCAAGCAGTGTTTGTCGTATCTGCGCGCACCGTTGACGTCAGGCAAGGAAGCCAAACGTTCTTCACTGCAAAAGCAGTAGTAAGCGTGTCCGCTTTCCACTAGTTGTTTTGCGTATTTCAAGTATTCGTTTTTACGTTCGCTTTGAATGTACGGACCGTAATCGCCTCCGACGTCGGGACCTTCGTCATACACAATGCCTGTTTCACGTAAAGTGCGGTAAATAATTTCCACTGCGCCTTCAACGTAACGTCCTTGGTCGGTATCTTCTATGCGCAAAATAAACTTCCCGTTATTTTTACGCACATATAAATACGAATATAACGCAGTACGCAAACCGCCTATATGCAAATACCCCGTAGGGCTGGGCGCAAATCTTGTACGTAATTGTTTCATATCTTTTTAACCTCGTTAATTGTTTTATTCTATTTTGTAATCTTCAAGCATACGCTCCAAAACACCGCTTTGGTAAAAACTGTAATAGTCGCCTTCGGGCGCAAATATTATGTGCTCTAACAAGACAATTTCCAAACCGCTTAATGCATAAAGTAGTTTTTGAGTAAAACGTATGTCGCTTTTGCTCGGTTTGCAATCGCCTTCCGTATGACAATGGAACAGCATAACCCCGCCTGCTTTCAGTCTGACTGCGCTCGACACAATCTTTTTAATGTCCAAGTGTACCGTTTGCGTGTCGGAATCGGCAACGTATTCCTCACTGAATAAAAACTTTGTGCCGCGGTCGACGTATACCACAACAACGCGTTCGGCATAACTTTCGGCAACAAGCAAACGGGCAAATTTAATTATGTCCTTTATATCGCTTAAATCCAGTTGTTCCTTTTCGCTGCGTTTAGCTCTGCGCCAAACTTCCTTTAACATAGCCAAGTTGCACGCAGTTACTTGCGAAATGCCTTTTACCAGCATTAATTCGTCGGGCTGTGATTTTAACACATTGTGC
This sequence comes from uncultured Eubacteriales bacterium, assembly GCA_948938605.1. Lineage (GTDB taxonomy): Bacteria > Bacillota > Clostridia > Christensenellales > CAG-314 > Fimimonas. Next base: position 19,186 of record CARAIG010000073.1, on the reverse strand, counting down.
AAACTGCCGAAACTTGCAAGCAGCGTATGCGCCAACTTATTAGTATCCTTGCGCGGAACGCTTTGAAATAACAGCAATTCCAACAGTTCGTGGTCTTGAAAATTTTCCAAGCCTTCCTTTAACATACGTTCGCGCAGTCTTTGTCTATGTCCGTCATTGACGTTAGCCATTGCTTTATCCTTTTTGTAAAAATTTGTACAAATATAATAGCACAATATACAAAATTTGTGTATACTATTACATATAAATTTTTAAACGAATTGAGGTTTATAATGAAAGACGCTAAAAAAATACTTGATCGACAATTTGACGAATTGGTTGCAACGTTGCAAAACGTATTGCGTTACAAAACGGAAAAGGGCGCGGAAGACATCGGCGCGCCGTTCGGACGCGAAGTCCGCGACTGTCTGGATTACGTGCTTAGCACTGCACAGCAAATGGGTTTGCAAACTTACAACGACGACGGTTATGCAGGTCACGTCGATTTAAAAGGAACAGGCAAGGAAGTGCTGGGAATACTCGGTCACCTTGACGTAGTGCCGTCCAATCCTGCCGAATGGAAGTATCCCCCGTATGCGGCGGAAATCCACGACGGCAAAATTTACGCACGCGGCACAATGGACGACAAAGGACCTATGATTGCGTGCCTGTTTGCAGTTAAAGCACTTAAAGAAGCGGGGTTCGAACCTACAAAAACGGTACGTCTTATATTCGGCTGCGACGAGGAAACGGATATGGGCTGCGTAAAACATTACTTTGCAACAATGCCCCGTCCTGACGTTGCATTTTCGCCCGACGGCGACTTCCCGGTAATTAACCGCGAAAAAGGCATTTACCACTTTAATATAGATTTGGGCAAATTGCCCCAAGGCGTAACGGTAACTGCGGGCGACCGCGCAAACGTAGTGCCGTCCAAATGCGTAGCGACTGTGCCCGCAAGTAAACTGCCCGACGGTTTTAAACGCGACGGCGTGGAAATTGCAATAAACGGCGAAACGGCAACACTTACCGCTTACGGCAAAGCGGCGCATGCAAGCACCCCTTGCGAAGGTATTAACGCAACTCACAATGTATTAAAGGCACTTGCCGAAATTTATCCCGAGTGCTTGGCGTTGACGTTCCTTGCAAACAAAGTTTGCGATACAACGGGAAGCAAGTGGGGCATAATACTTCACGACGAACAAAGCGGCGACTTAACTTGCAATTTGGGCGTATTGCGCACAAACGGAAGCACGCTTACAGCTACGGTAGATATACGCTTCCCCGTTTCGTACAATTGCGAATATATGACCGAACTTTTGCGCAAATGCACGCCGAGCGAATTTACGCTAGACCCTTGGCACGTAAGCGATCCCTTGTATGTTCCTGCGGAAAGCGAACTGGTAACTACATTAATGGACGTTTACAATACGGCAATGAAAACCAACCTTGAACCCATTGCAATAGGGGGCGGAACATACAGCCGCTGTTTAAATAACTGCGTTGCATTCGGGCCGTTATTCCCCGGCGAAGAACAAACGATACATATGCCTAACGAATGTATCGATTTAAACAATCTTAAACTTATGGCGGAAATATTCCTTGAAGCAATTTACCGTCTGGCAAAATAAAAACAGGCTACATTCACAGCAATAAAACAAAATACAAAATCCCGTACGTTTAAATGAAAACGTGCGGGATTTTTATTGGTCTTAAAATAATTTAATTTCACTTTCCGTATACAAGCATTGTTTGGCAAGTATGCGGACACAGTAAAACGATTCCACACATAGTGTACAAGTTAAGCATTTAAATGACGTTACTTGTACACAATACTTATCTTTAATTATCGTCTGGCAAACTGCTACTTTCGAACAACGAACAGGGCAATCCTTGACGAATACGCAAACGTCCGTACTTGCTAACCATACGGCATTGCTTACATTAATATTGCACAATCCGCCCGACAAAATTTGTTCAACCTTAATTATTAAAACCAAACATTAAACATTGCAAAAAAAACACGCATTGCTTTGAAGCGAACATCACTTCATCAATACGTGTTTTAACATTATTTTACAGTGCGACGGCGCTTTACTTCGCTTGCTTTTCGCGAAGCAAATCGGCAATTTCCGCAAGCAGTTGGGCTTCCGTTTTAGGAGCGTTCTTGGCGGCTTCTTCGTCGGCAAGGCGTTTTTCTTCGTCAAGCTCCGCTTGTTTAGCTTGCGCAATTGCCAAAATTTCCTTGGATTTTTTACCTTCCTTGCGGTATGCAATTACTTCTTCCTTTGTCAAGGGTTCGTATTTGCGAACGCCCTTTTTCAAACCGTCGTTTGCCGCATTGATTGCTTTAACGATACAGAACAGTACAAGCGCAATGAGGATAAAGTTTATAATTGCACTGATAAACGCGCCCCAATCTATGTATATTGAACTTGCGTAGTCGATAACCGTCTTTGTTTCGTCGGTGTAAGCGGGAACTAACATTGTGTACACGCTTTCCAAGGAATTGTTGCCTAATATTAACGACAGCAATGCGTTAATTAACGGGCGCAAAATGTTGTTGCTTAATGCGTTTACTATTGCAGTAAACGCTCCGCCGACGATAACGCCGACTGCCATATCCAGCACGTTTCCGCGGGTAATGAATTTTTTAAATTCGCCAAAAAACTTTTTCATATATCGCTCCTTAAATTTTTATTATATCGCACACGAATATATTTTTACACAAACAATTATTTTGTTGCGTGATACGATGTAATAGCGAGGGATTAACAGTAGTTAATAATTCTAAGACATCATTAGTAGTTGCTTGTATGCTATTATGACAAGATTATACTTTACCGAGTTTTCTTTTGCAAGTAATTTAACAACATTAAACACAACAAAAAATCCGTTTTGACGCATACGTATGCGGGAAATTGCAAAAATTAACTATTAAATTGCACAAACAAGCAGCATACAACGCCTTTTGCCAACTAGCAAATAATACATTTACTAAGAAATTTTATTCCGCTTAAACGGACGATTTGCTTATTAACGACTCACAATTCCGTATAAACGGCTGTATTGACCACATTGTAGACACCGCAACATTAACAAGACACTTTGCATTTCTAATACTCCAACTCGGCTTAGCCAAATAGACGAGTAAAGCAATACAACCGCAAACACCTCGCAAACGAAGTGAGCGTGGATAAGAAATTGTCGAAATAAGAACAAATAAAGGAAACACAGCAACAGAAGCAACAGAAAAGCAAGTTGCCGTTATTTTGGTCGAAGTATTCGCTACGCTCATGGCGTTCGCAACTGCGTTGCTCGGCTAAGAACGGGATTCGTCCGTTTGCGTAGCAACGGTAAGCGTAACTCAGTGGAGCGCTACATAATTCGAACTGTCTCGTCACGGAAACCCAGAACGGCGAAGCATAAGGGAACAAAGATAAAAGGAACGCTCTTTTGCGTTCCTTATCTTTGTGACTCACAAGCGAGCCGTTGACTTGGTCGAAGTGACGGGATTCGAACCCATGGCCTCTTGGTCCCGAACCAAGCGCGCTACCAACTGCGCTACACCTCGATACGATTATTTCTATTTAATTTAACTTTTCCGTTTTATAGCAGTTGGTAGCGCCAAAGGCGCTTCCGCGCTACGAACATAGTTCTTGCGGAATTTGCTACAAACAACACACTGTGTTGTTTGTGTGTTTTCAACTACTAAATAATCTTAATGCTCTGTGGTTTTATTTGCTAACGCAAATCCCCAACTGCGCTACACTTCGATACAATTGGTTATTTTTATGCTTAAATATTATACTAAATTTTTTGCAAATATGCAACAATTTTCATAACTCTATTTTTTACAAATACGTTACTGTAAAAAAGTTTATATTTAATTTTTTTTTATGTGTTACATTTACCTTGATTTTAACTTAAAAATCATTTATAATTTTAGAGTATGCGTTTAAACGGACGGGCAAACGGCAGGGGTGCGCAAAATGCGCGCTTTCGGGCGCAGGGTTTTAATCCCACATTAGTATCCTGCGGATATTCTATGGCTAAACGGAAATTGACTTAGGAACTGTGAATAGCCGTTTAAGTAATTTTAGGGTGTACCACAAAAGTTGGACACTTTTGGATGTACACATCAATTCTTTGCAAACGCCGCATCAAAAAACCGTAAAAAAATTCAAAATATGCAATACGTATCGCTTATTTTGCATTTTTTAATGAACCGACGGTCGTTTTAATGTTAAAATTCTGTATAAACGGCTATTTTAACCAATGTGGAAAATTACGGTGTTATCAACATTGTAAACGCAAATTACCAACCTGCTTTTAAATATGGACAACTTTAAAGGTTTTATATTCAAACAACTTGACAGGCAATTTTGTTTAAACGCATCAATGCTAACACCGTAAATTAAATTACTGTAAAGATAAAAAATATGTTAAAGGAACGGAACAATATGAAAATTGCAATAACCGGCGTAACGGGAAATATGGGCACACAAGTGCTTAACGAATGTTTAAAAATTCCCGATACTCAATACAAATTACTTGTATTTCCAAAGGACAAACGCATAAAGGACATTAAGCGCCGTCACAAAAAGGATTTAAAACGCATTGAATTTGTAATTGGCAGCATAGCGGATAAAACGGTTTGCGAACGGCTGATTGACGGCGTAAGTTACGTTGTTAATATGGCAGCAGTAATCCCGCCCTTGTCCGACCAACGTCCCGAAAGGGCAATCGAGTGCAACGAAAAGGGTGCGGACGTTTTGGCAACGGCAATCGAGCAAGCCAACCCGCAACCCAAATTGATACATATTTCCACAATGGCATTATACGGCAACCGTAACGAAAAGCACTTGTGGGGACGCGTAGGCGATCCGTTGTTGATTAGCCCGTTCGACTTGTATTCGCTGACAAAAATGCGCGGCGAGTTCCGCATATTGGAAAGCGACATTCGGCACAAAGCGGTCATACGCCAAACGGCAATGCTGCACGACAATATGCTTAGCGACAATATGAGCGACGGACTTATGTTCCACACTTGTTTCAACGCGCCGTTGGAATGGTCCACAGCCGAAACTTCGGGGCTGCTTATTGCAAACATTTTACGTCAGGATATTGCGCAGGACTTGGGCGACAATTTTTGGGGCAAAGTGTTCAACCTTGGCGGCGGGCTTGCTAATTGCGTAACGGGTTACGACATTTTAGACGACGGCTTCGAAATTATCGGCGGCTCGGTCAAAAACTTTTTCGAACCGCGCTTCAATGCAACGCGCAACTTCCACGGACTGTGGTTTTACGACAGTCACGTACTGGAAGATATGTTTCACTACCAAACGCAAACGACCGTTGACTTTTGGAACAAATTTAAAAAGACTCACGGAATATTGAAAGCAGGCAAAGCCGTACCCAAAAGCTGGATTAAACGCCTTGCTATAATGAGTTTGTTCAAAAGCCCCAACAGCGCGGTTTACTGGTACAAACACAAAGACGAAGCAAAAATGATTGCATATTTCGGCGGAGTTTCCCAATACGAAAAATTGGGTAAAAAGTGGGACAACTTCCCCTTACTTAAATTCGGCAAATACGAAAATGGCGATTCTGTCGATTACGAAGCGTTGCGCAATCCTAAAAACGCAGTACTGCCCGACATAGGTTACGACCCCGAAAAAGAAGTTAAGTTTGAAACTTTAAAACATATAGCAGAACTGCACGGCGGAAAACTGTTGTCTAACAGCGGGAATATAACCGACCGTCTGCAATGGGAAAACCAAGACGGCGAGCTATTTACCGCACGCGGTACAACCGTACTTGCAGGACATTGGTATAACCCCAGTTACAAGGAATACTGTTGGGACTTCGACCGTTTGGCAAAGGCAGACAAAATATACGCTCAAATATGGTACGACAGTCACGACGCAAACGAAGACAATTATTACTGGTACGATGACGAATTTAACGCTCATTACAAAAAGTTACAGTAATTATCTTCAAAGTCACAATCATATAAACAAGACTACGCATTAATCAAAATTCACTTATGAAAATACTGATTTGTTATTTTTCCGGCACAGGCAACACGCAAAAAATCGTGGACTGCTACGCCAACATATTTACAACTCAATACGGCGATGACGTTACTCTTATCCGAATGGAGGACGATTTTAAATACGACGTTAACGATTTCGATTTAATAGGAATAGGCTACCCCGTACACGCATTCAACGCGCCGTCTATCGTGTTGCGGTTTTGTAAAAAACTGCCAAAACTTAACACTAAAAAGCCCGCGTTTATAATTAACACATCAGGCGAACCGTTAAAACTAAATAATATATCTTCTCTCAAATTGACGGCAATGCTCAAACGCCGCAATATAACGGTAAACAACGAATATCACTACTGTATGCCGTATAATATGATTTTCCGTCACGGCGACGAAATGGCTTACCGTATGTGGACTACGGCACAGTTACTTGCACAACTGGACATTAAGGAAATTAAGGACGGAGTAAAGTCCCGCTTGCAAAAAGTTTTTATGGGCGGATTTATCGCTTGGGTTATGCGGTGCGAGCACTGGGGCGGACGTCTTAACGGCAAGCAGTACAAAGTAAATGAAAATTGCGTAAACTGCAAAAAATGCGTCAACATTTGTCCTACGCATAATATAACCGTCAAGGACGGCAAAATAAAATTCGGCGGCGATTGCATAATGTGTATGCGTTGCGCGCACTTGTGTCCTACCGACGCAATTAGAATAGGGTGGTTTAACAGTTGGAAAGTTAACGGCGCTTATTCGTTTAAAAAGCCTAAGTCGCCCGATACAAAACGCTACAACAAAATGTTAACCAAAGCGTACAAAAAATACTTTACACTTGCCGATAAGCGTATAGCCGAAAGTCACTTCGAAAAAGACACCGTACTAAATGCCGATGATTAAAATACAGTGCTTTAAACGCGGTTTACAGTAACTGTAATTAGACAAAATAACTTAATTATAATCAAAATTTAAAAGTACAAGTAAGCCCTTTAAACGCTGTTACTTGTACTTTTTTGTATCGTTTTATACTTTCATTCTTGATTTCTAGCAATAAGCGACTAGTATTTACAAAGCTAAACTGCAACGAATTATGTCGGCAGCAAAAAACTATATGAGCGTATTGCATTTTGTTTTTCAGTATGATATACTTTTGTATAGTCCTAAACGGTTTGCAGTTTAAATGCACAAAGGATCGAATACAATTAAATACCTGTGCTGCTGCCATATATTACCGCAAAGGAACTTCATTGATTAGCGGCGCAAACCGTATGTCAAAACTTTATAATTACACTTATGCAAGCAACGCAGTGTGCAAACTAGTCATAGTATATTCACTCGAACCCGCTTTTGAATTGCATTAATAAACAAAGGAGCAATCAATGTATTTAGCTTTAAGTATCGTATTCCTTATATTGTCAATCGGCCTTATTTCCGCCATTATTTTCATAATGGTGCGGTCAAACAAAAATTCCGGAGAACTTATTTCCAAAAAGAATTTGTTTTTCCTTGCGCCGTCGGTTATATTGCTTTATTTTATGTATATGACAGCGGCGGTTTTTAACGGCGAAGAATTAACTTTCCTGTACTGCTTTTCACTGGGAAACACCGTATTGGATACGTTTAAGTTCAAAATATCCGTAAGTTTCCTTTCACCCATATGCAAAGCTATGCCGTTATTTTACGCCGATATAATTTTAGCATACATTGCTACGGCAACTGCGACGGTTTTGTCGGTAGCAAGCTTTTTCAGTCAACGTATACGCAATTACTTTAAAGTAAACCGTTTATTGCGCAAAAGTTGCGATATAGTTTTGGGTTATTCGGACGACTCGTTAAAGTACCTTAAAAATAACAGCAACTGCATTTTGCTAGAAGAAAAAACTTCACGCGACCGTTATGCCGATTTGCTCAAAAACAACATACCCGTAATTAACGCTAAATTAAATTCCAAAATATTTTTATACAAACTTGCCAAAAAGGAACACCATATAATTGTCTTTAAGGACAGCGGTTCGGTTTACACAAAAGTAATCGATAACTTTGCGCAACTAACAAAACAAGGCGCAAACGCAATTTTGCATATCGAAGCGGAACACAACGTAATGAAGTTTATTAAGGAAACGTTTATTTCGCAGGAAGAAGTAAAGGTGGGCGCGCGCATATCCTGTTTTAGCAAATACGAATTGATTGCACGCAATTTTGTTTACGAACACCCCATAACAAAATATGTTCCGCGCGGCTTTTATAACGGAAACTTTACCCTTAAACGCGACAAGCAAATAAACATCGTATTTGTCGGCTTCGGTAAGTTTAATTATCCTTTGTTCCGTATGTGTTCGACGCAGTTCCAATTTGCCCAAATGGACGATACGAACAAAAAACTCGAAGTAAAACCCGTAAATTATTATGTTTTCGACAACGACGAAAAGTCCTTGAATAACGAATATTTTTCGCGTATCGATTACGAGTTTGACAAAGATTTTGAAAATTGCGATTTCGAAAAACCGCCCAAAATCTGCAACTTGTCGCATCAAAATTTAGACATCAACTCTACCGAAGCAAAACGCTTATTTAAGTCGCTTGTAAGCGCCGACAGTTACACTTATTTTATAGTTTCGCTATCCGACGATTTGGAAGACGCCGCATACGCACAAACAATTAAACGCTTAATAGACAACGAAACGAATTACAAAATATTTGTGCGCACACGGAATAACAGCGGGGAAAAATTAAAATTATACGACGACAACGTTTGCTACTTCGGAAACGAAAAACAAATATTCGATCACCAATCCATCGTCAATGACGACTTGACTGTACTGGCTCAAACAATAAACTTGCTTTATCACAATATTACCAACCAACAAGATAACCGCGAACTTATGCGCGAAATGTGGTTTGACTTGCCCGTTATACAACAGTCGTCCAACTTGTACCATGCGCTTAATTACCAATTTAAACTGCACCTTATGGGATACGGTATGGTTAAACACTCGGATAATAAAGGTGCTGCCGTAACGGAAAAACAGTTTAACGAACGCTACATAAACAGCGGACGGGATAACGGTTACAGCGATTACTCATTCTTTTTTAATACGGAATCGAGCAACGTATTAGCGTTTATCGAACACTCCCGCTGGAACGCACTGTATATTTTAAACGACTACAAGCAAATGCGCGCAAAGGATATTAAAGCCGACGATCAAGGCAATGTTGCGCACAAGGACACTGCAAAAAAACTTCACGCTTGCATTACTACTTACTACGGTTTGGACAAACTTATTAAACACAAGTACCGCGCCGTAAACGACAAAGCGGACATTAACAAGTTAGATTACAAACACGACGAACTGCTTAAAAAATTAGCGCAAATATATGCCTACGACTATATGGACTTGGATAAACTTTATCAGGAAATAACATCGCTCGGTTATGACATAGTAGACTGCATTAAGCAATAAAAATAACGCAATCTGCAACATATTAGATAAAGTTTAAAATACAATCGGTTATTCAACAAAAACTATTAATACACATTGTCAAATAATAAAAAGTACAAGTAAAGCGGTTTAAACGCCTAACTTGTACTTTTATTTATTGTAAATATAAAATTAAAATCATACTTGTCACTTATTTTTTGTCAGTTTACCAATCGCAAAACATAATTTTCATAATAATCGCAGTGACGTTAATTACATTGCACGATTACGTTTTTTGCAATATCCATAAAAACGAATCGGACGGAGGGGTGACGTAATATAAAGATGGTTGAAAGATATATGCGGAATTCGTAATTAAGGTTGGGTTTAATTAATTACGGCGGGCAAGAGTCTGCCCACCCTACTGGATTCTTCGCTCGCAAAGACGACCGACATCCACCTAATTCCGAGATGTATCCCATTGATTTGTAACACTTAGTTGATTAATGTCGCCAACATTACGCATTTTACACTCTAAATCGTCTTGTCCTAAGCCCGTAGATGGGCACAGATGCTAGGCAAACGAATAGCCCGCAGGGAGTTTACTAGACGTAAAGGACCGAAACGAGCTATGATGTTTAACGCAGTAAACGCCCTTTAAAGTCTATCTTGTCCTAAGCCCGTAGAAACGAGCAAGACAAGGTAAACAAGACGGTGGCAAAGGAGCGTATACGGACATACGTGACTGCGCCCACCGTTCGCAGTTTAACGCAGTATTACGATGTTTATACGGGCTTAGGTTAGCGGTTGTAGATTTTGTCGCGTATATCCTTAACGTGCGCCGCAGTAGTATCGTTATTTTTGCATTCTTCGCTTATTTTGTCGCGGGCGTGCATAACGGTAGTGTGATCGCGTCCGCCAAAATATTCGCCGATAGATACAAGCGGAATACTCTGTCCCAAAATGTCGCATATAAGGTAAATACAAATTTGACGGGGGACAACGATTTCCTTGTTTTTCTTTTTACCGATTAAGTCTTCGCGTTTAACGCGGAAGTAATCGCAGGTTGCGGCGACTATATGGTCGATAGTAATTATATCCGACGTACTGTCGGCATAATCGCGCAAGGCGTCGTGTACGATATTCATCTCGTTGGGATTACCGCCTACAAGAGTGCTGTAACTTATAATGCGGTTCAACATACCTTCCATTTCACGTATGTTATTCGTGATTTTTTCTGCAATAAGACTTAATACGCGAATATCTAAGCCGTACCCCTTAGCGTTACACTTCTTTTGCAAAATCGCTATACGCGTTTCTAAATCGGGCGGTTGAATATCCGCAATTACGCCGGTAGCAAAACGCGTTTTTAAACGTTCTTCTATTTGTATTTCTTTCGGCGGACGGTCACTGCTCAAAATAATCTGCTTATTGGCAAGATACAGTTCGTTAAACGTGTGGAACATTTCTTCTTGCGTTCCTTCCTTTTTAGCCAAAAACTGTACGTCGTCCATCATTAATACGTCCAACTTACGGTACTTGTTGCGGAAGTTCTTCATTGCATTGGGGTTAGTAGTGTCGTGCAACGATTCGATAAATTCGTTTACAAACTGGTCGCAAGTAACGTACTTAATTTTCTTTTCGGGAAAATTACGCTGCAAAGAATTGCCGATAGCGTGCATTAAGTGAGTTTTACCAAGTCCCACGCCTCCCCACAAAAATACAGGGTTGTATTTGGTCGTTTCCGCTTCGGACACGGCATATGCTACGGCGTGAGCGTATTCGTTGCTTTTGCCTACAACAAAGTTATCAAACGTGTATTGAGCTACAAACACCGCCTTGTCGTCTACAAGGGAAACATAACTGCTGCTAACAGGCAATTCCGCTTCCTTTTCAACATCGCCTATATTATCCAAATCGTTTTCGGTAACAATTTCCACATCGATGATGGTGGGAAACACGAGATTTGTGCATTTACGTATTATATCCTTGTAGTTTTTGTCTACAATCCCTTTAACGATTCGCGTTTCGGCAAGCAAATAAAGCCTGTCGTTGTGTATGCCGACGGGCTGTAATTGGTTTATATACAAGTCATACTGCAACGTCGAAACTTTCGATTCCGTTTCCAGCAAAATATTGTCCCATATTTGTTGTAGTTTAATCATAGTACGTTTATTATACACGCAAAAGCCAAACTTGGCAAGTTTGTACAGTAAAGCATTTTTATTTTTTTAGTGCCGCCATTGCCGTTTTGCAACGGAATATATTTAGGTTGGCAAAGGCGCGCGCATATATACGGTTCGGTTAACATAACCAAAGCGCACCGAATATTTTCACAAAAAATAAAATGATTTTTCGGTGTTACTGGTTATATTTGAGAAGAGGGTCTACCGTTGATAACCATAGGCTACTAGGCATAACGGCAGTAAACCGCAAAATAAATTCGATTTTAGGTTTAAATCGAATTATTAGCGTAAATAATTTACGTAAAAGGAGCGTATTAAAAATGGAATTAATCAACAGTCAAACTTATGTAAACTTAGCCAAAGCTTATTCGGGCGAAACGCAAGCGCGCACCCGTTACGAATTTGTGGAATACGGTATGCGCAACGAAGGGTATGCAACAATGGCGGAAATCGTCGATACGATTGCCTATCAGGAATTTAACCACGCGCGTATGTATTACACGTATTTGCAAAAAGCTTCGGCTAAACCTATAAAGAATATCGAATATTCGGCAGGCTTTCCCTTTAAGGAAAAGTGGACGATTTTAGACAATTTAAAGTTTGCCGCCGAAGACGAACACAACGAAGCAAAGATATATTTGGCTTTTGCTAAAACCGCCAAAAAGGAAGGTTTTGACGACATAGCAAAATTGTTTGAACAAACAGCCGCCGTCGAAAAAATCCACGAAAGCATTTTCCTTGAACTGTACGAACAAATGAAGGAAGGCACATTATACAAACGCGACGATCCTACCACCTGGGTTTGTTCGTCGTGCGGTTATGCCGAAACTTCTACCGAAGGTTGGACGGAATGCCCCTTGTGCAAAGCAAAACAAGGCGCAATACTGCTTCACTTAAAAAGTATGGAAACGTCAGATATTTCATCTTTGCTGTCGTTAAAAAACAGCCGTTCGGCAACTGCACGCGCATAATAATCGATGTACAATTAACGCACTTTAACAGCTTAACTTGTACAATATACAATTAGTAAATACTAAAAGCTCACTTTATTGGTTTCAACGCAAAGCGGGCTTTTTTTTGTTTTACTTTTCATTCTGCTTGTAGTACAATAATATTAACATTGCAACAAACTGCAAAAATAGGGCAATATCAAAAGGGCATTTAAATTGAAAAATACATATACGGATTATTTTGAATATAAGGAACGTAAAAAGTCGTCAATTGTATTTTTATCCATTACCTTAGCGCTGTTAGCCGCGTGCATCGGCTTTTTTATTTGGCATACGGTAATACTGCGTAATTACGAATTGAACTACATCAAAACGGAAGGAACGGTAATTGATGTAGAACGAAAAACAAGTCATTCCTTCAAACACAACAAGTCGCATTATTATCTTGTCGTGTCCTATACGCTAAACGGGCAAGAGTATACGTTTACGGACAGAACCGGTTATAACGCCGTTTACGAATCAATGGTTAAAAACCCTGTCCAAATTTACGTAAACAAGGAAAACCCCGCCCAAGCGGAAGTTGTAAACTCGTCGGACTTTGCTTCGATAATATCCGTTTGCTTTTTAGCGTTTTCCTGCGTAACGTACGCGGTGGGTATGAATATGCTGCTAAGTCTAAATAATAACAGTTCGTTTAAAAAGCGTTTTTTGTTTGTGTGGGGAATGGAAATTTTGCTCGTCATTATCTTTTTGCTGCTGTTTTGGCTGGGACTTCCCAACAGCGGTTTTGGCGAAGTTTTCGTCCGCATAGACGGCGCAATCGGCGCGTGCGTAATACTTGGGTTAGTTGTGGCAGTAACTTTGCTCGACGGGTTTTTAACGTACAAATTACGCTCTAAATTATAACCTTGCATACCAAACACAAATTATAAAGTAAATAAGTTTTATCTTGCAGTCGAGCGGATAGCAGCCTATGGCTAGCAACGTGAAATTCGAACACGGTAAAGTTCGGCGGGCGTAATACAACTATTCTTTGTCACCCCGTACTTACAGTACGCTAATGTTTTAAAATAAAAAAAGTTACGCTACTTTTGTATGCGTAACTTTTTAATTTACGATTATTATTTTTTTACTTTAATTACTCAACCGTCTTAAATATCTAACCGCAATTGATTAATTAATTTTGGTAAATACGTATTTACGAACCGTGCAAAAACCGATCTTTAAAACGTTACACAATTTGCTTTACGGGCAAAATGAAGTACAACACTTCGTCGCTGTCGTAAATGGTAATTACGCAGCTGTTGTGCTGAGCAAATTCCATTTTGATTGTTTCGGCGGAAATAACCTTTAAGCAATCGTTAATGAAACGCGAATTATACGAACAGCGGACGTCTTTACCGCTAAGCGAAATGTTTATGTTTTCCTTTGCGCTTCCGTATTGACTGGTAGACGAAATGGTCATACTGTATTCTTCGATGTCGAATACTACCAAATTGTTTTTGTCTGTCCGCGACATAATCGAAGCGGTATTTAACGCGCGTTCGAATGTTTCCTTGTTTACAACCAACGTAGACAAAAATTCCTTAGGAACAATGTTGTCATATTTAATGTACTGTCCGCCAAGCAATCTTGTATACAGTTTGGTGTTTTCCATTGCAACGGTCAAATAGTTGTTTTCGATAAACACTTTAAGTATGTTGTCGCTGTCCGTCAACAGTTTGGACAGTTCGGACAAGCTTCTTGCGGGAATAGTTGCGGAAATTCCGTCAACTTTTTCTTCCAACGCTTTTTTGCTCATTGCAAAGCGGTAACCGTCGGTAGCTACTGCGGACAAAGTGTATTGCTGAGCTTCGAAATGCACGCCTTTAAGCATCGGGCGGCTGTCGTCGGTGGCAACAGCAAAAATAACATTGTTAATTATGTCTTTAAGGTTCATTTCCTGTACGGCAAAGTAACTGGCTCCGTTAATACTTTCCGCTTCGGGATATTCCATTATATCTAATGTTCCGATAGTACACTCGCTGTTAGCCGAACTGATAAACAATTTGTTTTCATCGGTGTTTTCCAACGAAATGTCTATTCCGTTATCGGCTATGTTGCGGATATATTCGCCGAATATTTTACCGGGCACAAGTATTCCGCCGCCGACTATAACGTTTGCGTCGATAGTTTTTTCGATAGCCAGATCTTTGTCTGTTGCGTACAATGTAAGTCTGTCGTGTTCCGCCGTAATCTTTATGCATTCCAAAACGGGTGCGACGTCGCGGTTGGGCAACGCTTTGGAAACTTTTGCTACTGCATCGTTTAAATCCAGGCTGTTTACAATGATTTTCATAATGGTAACTCCTTAAAGGCTTTTATTTTACTTACGTATTTTTGTAACTTATATAGATATACTTAATTTACCGTTAAATAACTAAATGCGGAAAACCCGTTTTAAATACCGTGCAGTCAACAACAAGTTATACACTTTCTTTTGGGTAGTAGTTTTATTAGACTGTGTGACAATGTGTATTAGTGCCGCAAAAATCGATTTAAAATCAACATATTGAACAAAATAGTTTGCAAAACCCAATATGTTGTGGTATGTCTAAAATAGACAATGTGTATAACTTTTGGGTTTTAAACAAAGTTGTCCACTTTTAATACATAAGCGTTGGTGGATTGATGCGTAGTGTCCCGTTAAACTACCGTTAGGCATACGGATTTTACAAGGCTGCGGCGCAGTTGATTGCGCATCTAGTATGTTGCCGTTCCTTGCCCCGATCGTCGTCATACCGTAACAACCGGCAAACTTTGGAAGTGTTTTTACGTTCAGCGTTTCGTCAATTCCGCGCGTTTGTGTTAAAGTACAGTCCTGACATTTATTGTTTTAAAGCGATTATGCCGTTATTAGGTATGCTGCATTTATTTAACAAACGTTTCGTCTAGTCATAGTGAGCGCTTGCAGCTGAAATAGTACATTATATATCTTATATATTATACCATAAAAAAAAGCAAATTGCAATGACTATAAGCAAACACGACGGCTAAAATTTATATAAAAAAAGCAATAAAAAATAAAAAAGATGTTGTGTAAGATATAATAATATGGTAAAATAAAAAATGTGCAAAAAATACAATAAACGGAGAAAGTTTAAATGAGCGCATTAATTATAGACGCCGACGGCGAATTGTGGTACACACGACAGGAAGAATTGGGCGTAGATTATATCAAAATGCCGTTTTCGTACGGCGGCAAGGAATATGATTACGACTTAGGCAAACAAACGGATTTCCGCGCGTTCTACGACGCTGTGCGCAAAGGGGAAGTGCCCAAAACAATGGCGCTCAATCCTGACGATTACGAACGCATTTTGGAGCCGTACTTTAAAAAGGGCGAAGACGTTTTGTATATAAGTTTTTCGCACGCTATGAGCGGAACGTTCGATCACCTTAACACTGCGTTAAGAACACTAAACAAACATTACCCTAACCGTAAATGCAGGGTATTCGATACAAAGGCAATAAGTTTAGGCGCAGGGATACAAATGGAATATGCCGCCGAACTTAAAAACAAAGGCGCAAGCGACGACGAAATAATAAAAGCGTTAAAGGAATTGCGCGATAGGGTAAGCGTTTACTTTGTGGTGGAAAACCTTATGCACTTAAAACGCGGCGGCAGACTTTCGGGAGCGGCCGCATTTGCAGGAACTTTGCTGTCGTTAAAACCTGTGTTAACTCACGACGAAAACGGTGGGCTAAAAGTGTTCGAAAAGATAACGGGAAAGAAAAAGGCGTTACGCAAAATGGCGGACAGGGTTATTGAAGAACTTACGGGAACGGAATTTCCCGTATATATAGTTGACGCCGATTGCCCTGACGAAGGCGATGCGTTAAGGGAAATGATATTGGAAAAACGTCCCGAAGCTAGAATTATACGTCAAATAGTAGGACCGGTAATAGGCGCGCATTGCGGACCGGGAACCGTCGGAGTAATATTTGTTGCGGACAAGCGTCCTGTACCGCTGGCAAAGTAATATTAGAACCTTGAATGCAAAAAGGTGCGCATATCACAAAAAACGTATAAGCAATACGTTTACTCGGAGTAAAAAATATGCAAATTGTTACAAGAGAAATTCCTATAACGTCTGCTAAGCAAAAGAAAAAGTTTTTTAAATTTTTAATAGATTTGTACAAAAACAATCCGCACGCGGCGCCTAATTTGTATTCCGACGAAATGGGGGAATTTAACCCGCAAGTCAACGACGCATTCCGTTTTTGCGAATGCCGTATGTTTATGGCGTACAAAGGACGCAAAGCGGTAGGCCGCATAGCGGGCATTTGGCACAAACACGTTAACGAAAAGAACAGCACTAAGCAATTGCGGTTTACCCGTTTCGATGTTGTTGACGATTTCGAAGTTACCAAAAGTTTGTTTAAATGTTTGGTCGATTGGGCAAAGGAATTGGGAATGGACGAAATAATAGGTCCTATGAGCTTTTCCGATTTAAACGAAGAAGGTATGCTTATAGAAGGGTTTGACCGCGACAGTACATATCAGGAAATATACAACAATTCCTACTACGTGGAACATATGCAAAAATTGGGCGCGTATAAAGTTGTGGATTGGAATAGTTACATAATTAGAGTTCCCGATAAAGCCGACGAACGGTTAAAACGTTTGTCGGAATATGTGCAAAAGCGTAACGGATACGAAGTGGCCGACGTTTACGGGTTGGTTAAGCGTAAGGATAAAAAAGGTCTCAAAAATTTAATGATGAACTGCCTGGACGTTATGAACGAAGCGTTCGAGGACCTTTACGGCACCAGTCCGTTAAGCGAAAAACAAAAAAAGCGCGAAGTAGATATGCTTATGCAAATTTTTCTGCCCGAACTGGCGTGCGCGGTACTTAAAGACGGTAAAGTTATATGTTACGGATTTTGTATGCCGTCGATGTTGGAAGTTTTGCACAAAGGAAAAGGGCATATAATCCCCGGCGGATTTATCCCTTTTATTAAAACTATGTCGCACCCGAAAGTTGCCGATATGATGTCGATAGGTATTACCAACGAACATAAAAATTTAGGCGCGGTATCCATAATATTAAACCACGTATTGGAAGGCTGTATTAAATTGGGCGTGCAGTATTTGGAAACGGGACCGGAATTGGAAGAAAACCTTAACGTTCAAAACCTGTGGAAAAATTACGACCGTCAGCTTATCAAAAAACACCGTTGCTGGGGAATGAAAGTAACCGAAGCGGAAAAAATAATAAACCGATAATTAAATACGTTATAGAAACAAAAAACGCCGTACGGTATTAAACCGACAACGGCGTTTTTGTTATTTGATTTTTACAGTATAAAACTAATAAACAACGACGGAATTTTGAACTAATGCCACAGCCTTGTTTTCCGCATAAGCGACTATAACTTCCGTATCGCCCCTGCGAACCAATTTTTTTGCCGCAATTGCGCTGACTTTAAACTGTTTTGCGTTTCCGTCGATATCTAAATAGGAACAAACGTATTTGCCTTTTGAGCCGTTTCCGTAAACTTTGTTTGTATACTCTAATTTACCGTAAGTGTAGGTTGCGCCTATCGATACGATCGAATCGAAATTACGTTTTGTTTTAAACGGCATATACGCCGCATTTATTGCCAATGCCAAAAACAATACCAAAAACGAGCCTGTCAAAACAACGTAAAGCCAAACGTATACGTCTTTAATTGAAACGGCAAAGTATGCCGTTATAAATGCAAATACCAAAGCGAAAACCGAATATATCCCCGATAAAATAAAAAACCTTTTGTCGTAGCCTAACGGAGTATATTTACTGACGTCTATTTTGATTGTATCGCCCGATAAATTAACGGACTCATCCGTATCATTAGCGACTTCCGATTCGCATACGTCGTCGTTAAGCAACGTGTATTTCGTCAAAACAAAACATTTGCTTTCGTCAAAAGCAACTATTAGTTGCTGTCCTTCGTAAAACGTCGGAGCGCGGTTGTAGGTTTTGACGAACTTTTCGGTATGAATATTACCGTTGCGGTCGTAAAACTCGTAAACGAGAGTAACTTCTTCTCTTGTCCGCAAATCCCCGTCTTTATCGCGCGATGTGTGTTTTGTTACTATTATTTCGGTAACGGTTGCGTTGGTAACATCGGCGTTAAGTATGCGTTTGCGTGTAAGCGTTAAGCGGATACGGTACAATACAAAAACTATCAGCGACACGCCCAACAGCGTTCCGCATATAGCGTAGAACACCGTATACTTATTGTCCGTAATGTCGGCACTGTCCTTGTTTACAATTACAATAAACGCAAGTATCGCGCAAAAAAACAAAGATACGAATAAAAACATCCAAGGGAATAACGACTTGTATCCTTCGGCAGATATCGGTTTGTTTGGATCCAGTTTGTAAAATTTGCAATCGGCAGGGTCGATCGGTTTTTTGTTGACTTTTTTCATAATACATATTATATCACAGAATAGTTCAAAGTTCAAGTGCCTAATAGGGGGTTAAAAGCACATTTTTCGGTCTAAAATTCAAGATTTTCACCCTGCAAGAATGGGCAAAAACCCCTGCGTTAGTAACAAAATAGTATCAAGTTAGT
>CARAIG010000072.1 GCA_948938605.1 uncultured Eubacteriales bacterium | reverse complement strand
TAGTTTAAGTATATCTATCAGCACCATCAAGACAATCAGCACAATAAGCCCTATTCCGTTAATATAACTTTGCACTTTGCGGTTTATGGGCTTGCGGGCTATCCATTCTATTAACACAAACACCATTTGACAGCCGTCCAGCGCCGGTACGGGCAGCAAGTTAAACACCGCCAAATTAACCGAAATCAATACGATTAATCGTAATATATTAGGGAAGCCTGTTGCTACAACTTGACTTGTCATACCTATCGTAGTAATAGGTCCGCCAACTTGATCTATACCCACAGCGCCCGTAATAAGACCGCCCAAAGTACGCAAAACCAACAAAGCAACTTCGCCGCAGTACGGGAAAGTACGTGCCAAAGCTTCGCCGAAACCGAACTTGTGCGCCGAGTATTGTACAGACATACCTATGCCGTTGTACGTTTGCTCCTGCACTACCAGTTTATTAGATTCAAACAGCTTGCTGTCGACGGTAATTTGACGCATTTCCCCGTCCGAACAAATAACGGTCAATTCGCAATTTCCTTCAAGCTGTGAGTATATTGCAAAAAAAGCGCCTTGCTCGCTTAACGATACACCGTTTATCTTGTAAATGGTATTTCCCGCCGAAAGCGTTGCTTTACCGTCATCGGTTTTATATTCGCCGTCGACTTTTGACAATACTGCCGAAGTGTATTCGTTTTTAGTTAAGCCTTTTAGCGTTACGGACTTATAATCTACGTTACCGTTTTCGTCGACAGTCGGACGCAATACTTCAAACGTCATTTCCTTGTCGGAATTCATATACCGTCCTATCTCGTCAAGGATAAATACCCGTTTGCCGTCTATTTTATACAGTATATCCCCCTGCATTAACTGCTGGTTTGCTTGGGGCGTATAGTCGTAAACGTTCCGAACAACCGCAACGTTATCGCCGAAACAGCCAAACGCAATAATACCTATTAAAATTGCCGATATAAAATTGAAAAAAGCACCCGAAAATAAGACAATTAAACGTTTCCAAGGCTTTTGATTGTTAAAAGCGGCAGGATTGTCGCTTCCGTCTTCGTTTTCCCCTTCAAAAGCGCAAAATCCGCCTAACGGCAAAGCGCGTAAAGACACTACTTCACCGTTCTTTTTTGTACGAGATAAAATTTTGGGTCCCATACCCACAGCAAATTCGTTAATCTTAAATCCCAACAACTTACCTGCGGTATAGTGTCCCGTTTCGTGTATTAACACCATAAACATCAATATGACAAACGCAAGCAAAATCCTGCCAAACGTTGCCACACCGGATGCAAAATCGCATAAAAGATTCAGCATATCACTCCGTCAATTAAGTCACTCGCATATTTGCGCGAACGCTCGTCATAAATCTTAATATTAGTTACGGTCAGTTCGTCATTCGCAGCCTTATCTGCAAAATATTTAACCGTACTAATAATTATATTAAAGAAATCGGTAAACAACAACTTATCTTGCAAAAACTTATCCACGCACACATCGTTTGCTGCATTCATAATGGTTGCCGCAAGCGGCGGATACTCAAATATTTTATAGCCTAACCGTGCGCAAGGAAACTTATCGAAATCGCAATATTCAAATGTAAGCGTCAATAATTTGCCAAAATCAACGCTCGGCGTTACTTGTTTACCCGTTTCCCCTAAAAGTGCCGACTGAATTGGTATGCGCATATCGGGATTAGCCATTTGCGCCATAATGCTGCCGTCACAAAATTCCGCCATAGAATGCACTATACTTTGACGGTGCACCACGATATCGATTTTGTCAGCGGGAACATCAAACAGCCATTTTGCTTCGATCACTTCAAAAGCTTTATTCATCATTGTAGCCGAATCTACTGTGATTTTGGAACCCATATTCCAGTTAGGATGTTTTAAAGCCTGCTTAGGGGTAATTGATGCAAAACTGTCCTTATCAAAATTCCAAAACGGTCCGCCGCTAGCAGTAAGCAACAAACGCTTTACATCTCTTATGCTTCTGCCAAGCAAACATTGACTTATTGCAAAATGTTCGCTGTCGACGGGAATAAGACGCGACTTACTTTTTTTAAGTTTGTCGCAAATCAATTTGCCGGCGCAAACCATAGTTTCCTTATTTGCGAGAGCAATGTCGATGTCATGATCCAAACAATACAATACTGCTTCTAACGCGCATATTCCGCGAGTAGCAACAACTGCCAAGTTACAATTTTTTACAGCTTCAATAAGACACTGTTCGCCGTCCAAGCTGATTAAAGCCGTATATTCGGGGTTAAATTCGTGCGATTGCTCGGCAAGTTTTTCCCCGTTGGAATACGCAACAAGAGATACCGTTTTAAATTTATTCGGATATCGACGCAAAACATCCATTGTTTGAGTACCGATTGAACCGGTACTACCCAAAACTGCTACTTTTATCATTAGAAAATAAACATAAACATAAACGATACAAACACAGCATTAAGCATTATACCGTCAAACCTGTCCATAATACCGCCATGCTCGCCCAACATTCTGCTGTAATCCTTTATGCCGCAATAACGCTTAACTTGACTAGCAATCAAATCGCCCATTTGCGTAACAAGCGAACCTATCAATCCTATTAACACATAAGTCACCGCAATATGAGCTACAGACAACCCCAATCCGTCAAAACACAGTCCGAATTGTTTACCGAAAAGGTGAAAATAGTCGAACAAGAAAAATACTAATGCCGATCCGATTAATCCGCCGAAAATACCGCCGATGCTGCCTTCGATTGTCTTTTTAGGACTTATATTAGGACAAAGCTGATGCTTGCCGAAAAGAACGCCGACAAAAAACGCAAATGCGTCTGTAAAGGTAGAAACCGCAAAAACAAGAGCTAAACCTATTGCATTTAACGGCAGCAAGTTGCTTACGCGGTGATTGGGAGTTAAAAACGACCAAATGTCATTTTCAAGATACTTTGCCATCTCAGGCGAAATAGTCGCCGACGTCGAAGCCGAACGGTTTAAATACAGCAACGTTGCCATAAATAATCCCGGGTAAACCAACATAAATGCGACGTATATCAAACTGTCTACGCGGTTATGTATAAGAGATGTCGCTACTGCGCCGATAAATATCAGCATTGAAAAGAAAATAATTCCCGTATAACCGAACAAGCTGTACGCAGGTCCCAAACCGAACCCGTAAGCCCATACAAGCCAACTGAAACAATCGGGAACGCGTTCCTTGCCTAATGCGCGGCGCATTTCTATAATGGACAACAGTATCAATGCAGATATTATTACTGAGTTTACTGCTCTTCCGCTTATGAAATTTGTAGGGTTAGGACTATCTGCATAATTAGGGAAAAACACATTTATGAGTATCATACCGATCATAGCTATAAAGATCAGCGCTCCTACCCATATTCTGTTAATCAGTGATTTTTTACTGACCATCTACAATACCTCCAAAAGTACGCGTACGGTCTGCGTACTCCATTAAAACAGAATTATACTCGTCTATGCTGAAATTCGGCCAAAAAGTATCGCAAAAATACAATTCGGCGTAAGCGCTTTGAAAAAGCAAAAAGTTAGACAGGCGCTTTTGTCCGCCTGTACGGATTACCAAATCAGGCGACGGCAAAGACGGGTTATACAAATTATTTCTAATGCTTTCCACTGTAATCGCACCCTGCAAAGCCGCTTTTTCTGCCGCTTGCGCTATCTCTGTCTGACTGCCGTAGTTTATGCACAAATTAACGCAAATACAATCAAAATCGGCAGTTCTTTTTTGGATATAATCGATTTTTTCGATCAAGCTTGCCGGCAATCCTTGTCTTTCGCCCGACACCACTATTTTTATTCGGTTACGGCAAAATTTTTCAAAACGCGTCAAATATTTTTCAGCTAACGTAAACAAAGCGCTAACTTCCGCTTGCGAACGCTTCCAATTTTCCGTCGAAAATACATATAAAGACAAATACTTTATACCTGCCTTTATCGAGTAATCTATAATCGTCTCGGCAACATCAAGTCCTTTTTTGTGTCCGAATGTGCGCGGCAAGCCCTTGGACTTTGCCCAACGGCCGTTGCCGTCCATAATTATTGCCACGTGATTAGGAATATTGTTCATTCAACCGCAAATAAGTAACGGCAAACAATAAGTTCGACGCAATCTTCTTTGTTGCGAACGGCCGTTACAATCTCCTTATCGAATTTAGATTGTTTTCTATCTACATAATAAACAAACTTGAAGTTTGTTATACCTTTTTTCAGCAATTTGCTTTCGGCTTCGCAAACTTCAAGTCCTATAAGGTCGATTAAATTCATTACAAATTATACGGACATAACGTCGGTTTCTTTTTCTTTTGAAAGTTTGTCAACGTTTTCGATTAACTTAGAAAGTTGCTTATCTACTTCTTGTTCGTAGTCTGCAATCAAATCTTCCGAAACAGTCTTTGCATTTTTTTCTTTTT
The DNA here is from genome assembly GCA_948938605.1 of uncultured Eubacteriales bacterium. Lineage (GTDB taxonomy): Bacteria > Bacillota > Clostridia > Christensenellales > CAG-314 > Fimimonas. The sequence continues at coordinate 536 of CARAIG010000072.1, read as the reverse complement.
TCAATCCGTCCATTACGTCTCTGCGAGCGTTACGCAATATAACCTTGGTATCCTCGGCAAGTTTTTTTACTTGTTTAACAAGTTCTTTACGGCGTTCTTCGGTCAAGATAGGGAATGTCAAGCGAATAACGGTGCCGTCGTTTTGCGGAGTAACGCCGATATTTGCCGCCAAAATTGCTTTTTCCACAAGTTTCAATGCGGATTTATCCCACAAGGAAATTACCAAACATCTGGGTTCGGGTACGGAAATATTGCCCATTTGGTTAATCGGCGTCATAGCTCCGTAATAATCTACTTTTATGCCTTCTACCACTTTGGGATTAGCACGACCTGCGCGCATAAGATTATATTCGCTTTTCATATAATTTATTGCTTTATCGCAATCCATTTCAAAGTTTAGGAAAAGTTCTTCAATTTGAGGGGTAGCGTAATTCATAAATAATCTCCTTAATAATGTTGACAATATCAAATATAAATAACATTGCTCAATTAATTTTACAACATTATCACTTAAATTTCAATAGATATTTTAATTT
>CARAIG010000071.1 GCA_948938605.1 uncultured Eubacteriales bacterium | reverse complement strand
ATTTCAAGCACTTCGCCGCCTTTCCACTGCTGCAAAGTAAGCCCGCATTGCCCTATAAGTTTGCCGTTTGACTTTAAAATAACCGCCCACAAACCGAAGCCCCATTTACAGTAACGCTCAATTTGCCTATTAAGCCATTCACGCGCTTCGGCGTCGTTAAATGCGCCTTCGTATGCGTACATCGTTTCGTCATCTTGCAAAATTTCGCACAATGCGTCAAAATCGTTTCCGTTAAGTTCGCGCAGATATAAACGTTCGGTTTCCAGTATCATTCCGTCACTTATCCCATTTATTTTACAGATATATTAGCACAGTAGTTTGCAAAAGTAAATTGAATAACGCTTTGGGCATAAGTTAACGCCACACAAATAAAAACGTCAAAATACAATCAACTGCTGTAAAATAACGCAATTAAAACAAAAAGCGCTTGAACTTAGTAGTCAAGTGCTTTTTGTTTTACATTAGTATTTGTTTTACAGTACTACAACGAGAGCCATTTCCGAACCGTCGCCGCGACGTTGGTTCATTTTGTATACCGCTGTGTATCCGCCTCTTTGTCCTTTTTCCTGCGCTCTTGCGTCAAACTTGGGAGCGTATTCGTTGAACATTTTTTCAATCAAAGGATGGCGAACCGTTTTTGTACGGATTTTGTATTCGGTTTTGCTTTCCTTATCTTGACGCGTTTCCTGCAAGTCGGCAAGGTTACGCATAAGAGTGCGACGTGCGGCAAGCTTGTTTGCGCCGTCGTTTAACACTTTAACGGTTGTTGCTTGTCCGCCTACAATCTTAGTCTTTTCCACTTCAACGGTGTCTTTGTAGGTGTTTACGGCAAGCGTTATGTACTTTTCGGCAAGTTTTTGAACTTCCTTAGCGCGGGCTTCGGTCGTTTCCAATTTGCCGTTCCACAAAAGTTGAGAAACTTGGTTCTTTAAAATAGCAAGTCTCAAATCTGTACGTTTTCCTAATTTTCTATGTGATGCCATATTGCGATTCTCCTATTCATCCTTATTTTTCAAAGACAGACCGTAACTTTCAAGTTTTGCAATAACTTCGTCTAACGACTTTCTGCCAAGGTTGCGAACCTTTAACATATCGTCTTCCGTTTTGCTTGTAAGATCTTCGACAGTTTGGATACCTGCGCGCTTCAAGCAGTTGTACGAACGTACCGACAAGTCCATATCGTCGATGTTCATTTCCAAAACTCTCTTTTGATTGTCGCTTTCGCGGGGGATAAGGATATCCCTGTTGAAGTTTTCCGACAAATCAACAAACATCTTGATGTGGTCTTCGATGATTTTAGCAGCCAAGGAAACGATTTCTCTGCCGCTGAATGCGCCGTTTGTTTCTACTTCGAGTATTAACTTGTCGCGTGTGATATCTTGTCCTACGCGGGCGCTTTCGACGTTGTAACTTGCTTTTTTGACAGGTCCGAACAACGAATCGATAGGAATGTATCCGATAGGATAATTGAGTTTAAGTTCCTTGTTGCGTTCCTTGTTCTTTTCTATCGAGTAGTAACCGCAGCCGCGACCTACGTAAAGATCGCAGTTAAGGGTTGCGCCGTCTTCCAACGTACAAATGTACAAATCGGGGTTAAGCACTTCTACTTCGGAATCGGTAATGATATCGCCTGCGTGTACTTCGCAAGGTCCTACCTTACTGATTGTTATTGTCTTCCTGAAATCATTGTCTTCATTATCCGACTTCAATGCTAAACGTTTGATGTTCAGTATAATGTCCGTTACGTCTTCCTTTACGCCGGGGATAGTTGAAAATTCGTGTTGAATGCCTTCGATTTTAAGTCCTACGACCGCTACGCCGGGTAGAGCGGCAAGCAATACTCTGCGTAAAGCGTTGCCTAGCGTTATGCCGTAACCTCTTTCCAACGGTTCCGCCACAATCTTAATAATGCTGGCATTTTGACCGCTTTCTTCAACTGTCATTACCGGTTTTTCTATTTCCATCATGGACAACAATCTCCTTTAATATAATTTAATTTTGACTGCGCCTTGTGCGCAGCGTGCTAATTACTCGCTTTAATTTACGTACTATTTGGAGTACAATTCGACGATCATATGTTCTTGGATGTTCATGTCGATATCTTCTCTTGCGGGCTTTGCCAAAACTTTACCTGTAAGTTCGGCGGGATCGAAATCCAACCACTTGGGAAGATTAGCGGGCTTTTTGGATTGTTTAAGTTCCACAAACAAAGGTTGTTCCTTTTTGTTTTCCTTGATGGATACTACATCGCCAACGCGAACGGAGTAACTGGGGATAGTTACGCGTTTGCCGTTTACGGTGATAAGACCGTGGTTGACAAACTGTCTTGCTTGAGAACGGGAAACGCCGATACCCATACGGTATACTACGTTGTCCAATCTTTCTTCAAGCAAAATAAGCATATTTGCGCCCGTTACGCCTTTAAGACGTTCGGCTTCCTCGTAATACTTGTGGAATTGCTTCTCTTGCAAACCGTAAATTCTTTTTGTCTTTTGCTTTTCGCGAAGTTGAAGTCCGTATTCGGTAATCTTTTTACGGGAATCAGCGTGTACTCCGGGGATCTTGCCGCGACGGGTAATCGCGCACTTATCGGAATAGCATCTGTCGCCTTTTAAAAACAATTTGCATTTTTCGCGTCTGCACTGACGGCAATCTGCGTGTGTATATCTAGCCATTGTGTATTCTCCTTTAACTAAACTCTTCTACGCTTGGGCGGACGACATCCGTTGTGAGCGATAGGCGATACGTCGCGGATAAGCGTTACTTCAATTTCCGCAGTTTGCAAAGCGCGGATAGCCGATTCGCGTCCTTGACCGGGACCTTTTACATACACTTCTACCGAACGAACGCCGTATTCCTTAGCGCCTTTTGCTGCAACTTCGCACGCTTGTTGAGCGGCAAACGCAGTGCTTTTACGCGAACCGCGGAAGCCCAATGCGCCCGAACTGCAAGCGGACAAAGCGTTACCGTTCATATCGGTAAATGTTACGATTGTGTTGTTGAAGGAAGCGTGAATATGTACTTGTCCTTTGTCAACTTTTCTTATGTCGCGTCTTTTTTTGACAACTTTTTTACCTGCCATTATTCAGTCCCTCCTACTTAGCCTTTTTACCGCGCGATACGGTACGTTTGGGTCCCTTGCGGGTACGTGCGTTTTGTTTCGTGGATTGTCCGCGTACGGGAAGTCCCTTACGGTGACGGATTCCGCGATAGGAGCCAATTTCTATTTGTCTTTTAATATTTAACGAAACTTCACGACGAAGGTCACCTTCTACGTGGTAGTTCTTTTCAATACAGTCACGGATTTTCGATATATCGTCTTCGGTTAAGTCCTTGACGCGAGTATCGGGGTTCACACCTGTTGCGGCAAGTATATCTTTTGCCGTGGTGCGTCCGATTCCGTAAATGTAGGTTAAGCCGATTTCTATACGTTTTTCTCTGGGTAAATCTACACCGGAAATACGAGCCATTTGTTTTTCTCCTTAACTTGATTTTAAAATTTGCTGTTATGTATATATTTACACGCAAAATACGGCGAGCCTAAGTGGAATGATGTCGCGCGTAGTTTTAACGTGATTGTATCCTAGCCTTGTCTTTGCTTGTGTTTGGGATATTTGGAACAAATTACCATAACTTTCCCGTTACGCTTGATTACTCTGCATTTGTCGCACATAGGCTTAACAGATGGTCTTACTTTCATTTTATCCTCCTTGTATGCGGGCTTTATCCCGCCAGATTAATTGATAAATTGTTATTGAACGCCCTTGGTTCTCCACACGATCCTGCCCTTGGTAAGATCGTAAGGGCTCATTTCCAACTTTACTGCGTCGCCGGGGAGTATCCTTATGGAATGGATACGCAGTTTGCCCGACACGTAAGCGGTTATTTCATGGTTATTTGTAAGTCTAACGCGAAACTCAGCGTTCCGTAGCGCTTCGACAACTACGCCTTCAACCTCGATTACATCGTCTTTTGACATTATTTCGATTCTCCTACATTACTTTGTTGATTAAATTGTCTTAAAGCGCTTTTTACTTCGCTGTCAAACACTTTTTTGCCCGTATTAAACTTGTCGGCAATGTTGTTTAAAACCGTTCCGCTGTTAGATACGTGCTTTAAATTTTTACGTTTGGGAGCGTTGAGTTTGCGCATACCGCCGTCGGCGAGATACACATAACCTTTTTTGACGTCGACGTTTACGACGACAAAAAACATTCCTTTATCCCTGCCTTGCGTTGACATTACCACGCTACCTGTTTTTATGTCTTCCATCCTCATTCACCTACAAACTGAGTATTTCGACGCCGTTATCCGTTATGGCAATGGTATTTTCGTAATGCGCGGCAGGCTTCCTGTCACGCGTTTTTACCGTCCAACCGTCGCTACACCAATCGACCTTTTCGGTGCCCATTGTTATCATAGGTTCGATTGCAATCGTCATACCGGAGGAAAGCCGCATACCGTGTCCCGCGCGTCCGAAATTGGGAACTTCGGGATCTTCGTGCATTTGACGTCCGATACCGTGTCCTACAAGGTCGCGTACGACTCCGTAACCGAAGCTTTCGGCGTAGGACTGTATTGTACACCCTAAGTCACCCAAGCGGGTTTCGCCAACCTTAATCGATTGAACGCCCTTAAAAAAGCACTGTTCGGTGACGTCGATTAACTGCTGACATTCGGGAGTGATAATCCCCACCGCAACTGTCCTTGCCGCATCGCCGTGCCATCCGTTTAGGATAGCTCCGCAGTCGTAACTGACGATTTGCCCTTCTTCCAAAACTTTACGTTTAGAAGGAATGCCGTGCACTACTTCGCAATCGATAGATATGCAAATGCTTGCGGGGAAACCGTTGTAATTTAAAAAGCTGGGGACAGCGTGCTGCGAAAGTATGTATTCGTGAGCCAACCTGTTTAATTCCAACGTCGATACGCCTGCTTTGGTATGTTCGCGCAACAAGTCCAATGTATCTTTTACGATTTTGTTTGCTTTGCGCATTTCCGCAATTTGCGAATCAGACTTAATTAAAATCATTTTTTTAACAGAGTAAGTATTCTTGCGTAAACTTCGTCGATTGTTCCGTTGCCGTCCACCGTCAAAACCTTACCTTGCTTTGTGTAATACTCAATTAAAGGGAAAGTGTTTTGATCGTAAACGCGCAGTCTTTCGCGTACGGTTTCCTCACTGTCGTCCGCGCGGACAATTAATTTACCGCCGCACGCGGGACAAGTTGAAGCATCACCGAGAGTCGAAATGTGGAAAGTACCGTTACAGTCGGGGCAAAAACGACGTCCCGACAAACGTTTTACTATCGCTTCCTTGTCTACGTCAAGGTTGATTGCGCAGTCAATTTGCTGGAATTTATCCAGTGCTTCGGCTTGAACTATCGAACGGGGGAAACCGTCCAATATGTAGCCGTTTGCGCAGTCTTGCTCGTGCAGCCTGTCCTTGACGATTTCAATTGTGATTTCGTCGGGGACAAGATCGCCGCGAGCCATAATGTCTTTTACTTGCAAACCCAAGGGGGTTTCTTCCTTTAAATTTTTACGGAAGATATCCCCTGTGGAAATTTGCGGGATTTTTAAATCATTTGTAAGTTTTTGCGCCATGGTGCCTTTGCCGCTGCCCGGCGCACCTAACAAGATAATTTTCATATTATTTCAAAAATCCTTTTGAATTGGAACCTAAAAGTCCCTTGTAGTGGCGCATCAAAATTTGATTTTCCAGCGCCTTGTTGAATTCCAATGCAACGGATACGCAAATCAACATACCTGTCGTACTGAAACTGCCTATCAATCCCGAAGTAGTTGTTAATCCAACCCAACCGGGTATAGAGAACAAAATCGACGGAACGAATGCGATGATTGCAAGGAATACTGCGCCCCACAAAGTGATACGCGATACTACCTTTGCAAGATATTCGGCTGTTTCTCTGCCCGGACGGATACCGGTTACAAAGCCGCCGTTATTTTGAATGTTACGTGATATTTCGACGGGATTGAATTGGATTTGCGAATAGAAATACGCAAACACAAAAATCAATACTGCCAAAACGATGTTGTACACCGCTATACCGCACGCATTGCCGTTAGCGGTCATCCAAGTGTTCCACCAGGTGGTGACGGGACCCGTTTGTCCGTCAAACGTTGCAATAAGCATTTGGGGGAAGCTCATAATGGCGTAAGCAAAAATCAAAGGCATAACGCCTGATGCGTTTACTTTGATAGGAATGAATGTCGACTGTCCGCCGTACATTTTGTTACCCTTAACTTGCTTAGCGTATTGAACCTTAATTTTACGTTCAGCGCCGTCTACCCATACGATGAAGCCGAACACTACGATAAGTTCTACTACGAATATGAGAGCTTCGATCCAGTTGCCGCCTACCAACGTATTAACTAATTGTTGTGCAGCGGTAGATATGATACCTACGAAAATCAATAACGATATACCGTTGGAAACGCCGAATTCGGTGATACGTTCGCCGATCCACATACACAGCATACTGCCGCCGACAAGCATTGCAACTACATAGATACCCATAATCCATTGACCGCCGGGAGTTTTGAAGAATTCCGACCATTGTCCGCCGAGCCATGCAGTATCAACATAGTCCGAGTACTGGCTAGATAGCGTAAGGAATACGCCGACAGCACTGATTATTGCAAGAACCAACGTTACCCAACGGGTAATCTTGTCGATCTTTTTCTTTCCCTCTTCGCCTTCCTTGGACATTCTTTCGAGAGCAGGGATAGCTACCGTCAGCAACTGCACGATAATCGATGCGTTGATGTACGGCGAAATGCCGAGAGAAAAGATTGTACCTTGACTTAACGCACTACCCGTAATCGAGTTCAACAGTCCAAAGATGTCCATATTGTCTCCGAATGAGATACTGTTAAGTCCGGGAATCGTGATGTAACAACCAAGTCTAAATATAATAATAAACAAGATTGTCATTAGTATTTTTTTGCGTACTTCCTTTATCTTAAAGGCATTTCTGATGGTTTCAAACATTACTTAATTTCCTCTGCAACACCGCCTGCCGCTTCGATTGCTGCTTTTGCGGAAGCGGAAAACTTATCTGCTTTTACAGTAAGTTTTTTTGTGAGATGTCCGTTGCCGAGAACTTTTACGCCGCCGTTGTTTTTGCTGTTGACGATACGTCTTTCAGCAAGCAATTCGGGAGTAACCACCGTTCCTTCATCGAACATATTGAGGACTTCGACGTTTACGATGTCATAAGTGACTGCAAACTTGTTATTGAAACCACGTTTGGGAAGACGTCTTGCAAGGGGAGTTTGTCCGCCTTCGAAGCCGGGGCGTACGCCGCCGCCGCTGCGGGCCCATTGACCTTTGTGTCCCTTGCCGCTTGTTTTGCCGAGGCCGCTTCCGATACCTCTACCCAATCTCTTTTCGGAGGTTGTTGCTCCGATAGCGGGTTGAATTGTATGTATTCTCATATTAGCCTCCTACTTTACTTCTTCTACAACTACAAGGTGTTTTACTTTAAATACCATTCCGCGGATAGCCGCATTGTCGGGCAACACGTTGCTCGAACGGATTTTGGTAAGTCCAAGCGCCTTAACAGTTGCTTGTTGATCTTTTAAGCAACCTGCGGTACTTTTAATCAAAGTTACCTTAATTTGCTTTTTCGCTACTTCGTAGGGTTTGTCGCCCTTAGCGGGTTTAGCGGGCAATTGTTTTTCAACTACGTATCTGCCGTTGATATAAAGAGGAGCTTTTGCCTTGGCCGCTTTCTTAGCGGGCTTTTTAGCGGGTTCCGCAACTTGTGTTGCAGCAACTTCTACCTTGGTTTCAACTGCCGCTTCGTTTGCTACGGTTTCCTTTTTAGCTGCGGTTTTCTTAGCGGGTTTTTCACCCACTACTTTAATTACAGCTTCTTTTTTACTTTCTGCCATAACTTACCTCCTTAAATTTCGTCGGGCGACTTACCGCGGAGTTCCGCAATATGTTCGCGAGTACGAAGACTTGTCAAACCGTCAAAGGTGGCCTTTACACAGTTGATGGGGTTGTTAGAGCCGTAAGACTTGGTACGGATATCTTTGATACCGACAGCTTCCAAAACGTTACGTACGGGGCCGCCTGCGATAACGCCGGTACCGGGTTGAGCGGGCATAAGCAAAACTTTGCCGCGACCGAACTTACCGATTGCTTCGTGAGGAATCGTCGTATCTACCAATGCAATTTTAACCATTGCCTTTTTAGCTCTTAAATTTGCTTTTTCGATAGCTTGGGGAACTTCGGCAGCCTTAGCCATACCGATACCTACCATGCCTTTGCCGTCGCCGACTACGCATAAAGCGGAAAATCTCATTGTACGTCCGCCCTTAACAACCTTTGTTACGCGGTTTACAGCAACCAATTTTTTGATAAGACCGTCGTCTTCGCGGTTGTCTCTTTCGCGACTGTTGCGTCTGCCGCCCTTACGGTCGGGACGGTTGCCGTCGCGGAAATTACGTTTGGGTTGTTCCTGCGTTTGTTGAGGAGCGGCAGTTTGAGCAACTTCCGTTGCAACAACTTCTACATTTTCTACGTTTTCCATTGTTTTTTACCTCCCCTTAAAATTTCAGACCGGCTTCTCTTGCGCCGTCTGCCAACGCGGCAACTCTGCCCGTATAGATATAACCGCCGCGGTCGAATACCGCTTCGGTATAGCCCAACTTCAACGCTTTTGCGGCTACGTCTTGTCCTACGATTTTAGCCGCTTCGGTCTTGGACTTGCCTTCCAATTGTTTAGCAAGAGCAAGACTGCTGGACGCCGCCAACGTTTTGCCGTTTACGTCGTCGATTAATTGAGCGTAGATGTAATTTGTCGAACGATATACGCAAAGACGGGGTTTAACGCTTGTGCCGAATACCTTTTTTCTGACTCTGGCATGACGGATACGTCTGTCAGCATTTTTGTTTAACTTTTTTATCATAATCTACACTCCTTACTTACCCGCCTTCTTGCCTTCTTTCAAGATTACGGTTTCTTCCTTATAACGGACGCCGTAAGCATGATAAGGTTCGACGGGACGTTTAGCTTTGATATTAGCGGCGATTTGTCCTACAAGTTCCTTGTCGTAACCCGATACGACGATTTCCGTCTGCGAGGGGCATTCGAACTTGATTCCTTGCGGAGCGACCACTTCAACAGGGTGAGAATAACCGATGTTAAGCACCAATTTGTTACCTTGAACAGCCGCTTTATAACCAACGCCGTTGATGATTAAGTTGCGGGTAAAGCCGTCGTGAACGCCTTTTACCATATTTGCAATCAACGCTCTGTAAAGACCGTGTTTAGCTTGGATATCGCCCGAAGCGTTTTCGGGACAAATCATTGTGATTTCGGCGCCTTCGATTTTGCATTCGATTGCGGGGTCGATTGTGCGAACCAACGTTCCCTTTGCGCCCTTAACAGTTACAACGCTATTTTCGCATGTGACGGTTACGCCTGCGGGGATAGCAATAGGTTTTTTACCGATACGTGACATTGTCTACCCTCCTTACCATACGAAAGCAAGCACTTCGCCGCCCAAGTTAAGACTGCGAGCTTGTCTGTCTGTCATAATGCCCTTGCTTGTGGACACGATTGCAATACCCAAACCGTTTAATACTTTGGGAAGTTCCTCGCTTTTAGCGTAAACTCTCAAACCGGGTTTGGAAATACGTTTTAAACCTGTAATGACTCTTTCGCCTTTATAGCCGTACTTTAAAGTAACTTTCAACGAATTTTGCAATTCGTGTTCGATTACTTCGTATCCGGCGATGTATCCTTCGCTTGCCAAGATGTCCAAAATTGCTTTCTTTGTCTTGGATGCGGGGATTTCCACGTCGGCGTGTTTCGCAGTGATAGCGTTTCTGATACGAGTCAGCATATCAGCAATAGGATCTGTTACAACCATTTGTTTTTTCCTCCTTCTTACCAACTTGCTTTTTTAACGCCGGGGATTTCGCCCTTGTACGCTTTTTCTCTAAAGCAAATTCTGCAAATTCCGTACTTGCGAAGTACCGAGTGCGGACGTCCGCAGATAGAACAACGAGTGTATCCGCGTGTGGAATACTTGGGTGTTCTTTGTTGTTTATTGATCATTGATTTCTTTGCCATATTACACCTCCGACTACGCTTTGAAAGGCATACCCAAATATTTGAGTAAAGCTTTTCCTTCGGCGTCAGTCTTTGCAGTAGTAACAAAAGTTACGTCGAAGCCTCTTGTCTTTTCCACTTGGTCGTAAACGATTTCGGGGAAAATAAGTTGTTCCTTAATACCTAACGTGTAGTTTCCGCGTCCGTCAAGGTTGGTGTTTACGCCGCGGAAGTCGCGTACGCGGGGCAGCGCGATGCTTACCAGTTTGTCCATAAAACTGTACATACGTTCGCCGCGGAGCGTAACTTTTGCGCCTACCGACATACCTTCACGAACCTTGAAGTTTGCTACCGACAGTCTGCTCTTGGTTACAAGAGGTTTTTGTCCGGAGATGCTCTTCATTTCTTCAACTGCCAATTGGAACGACTTGGAATTGTCTTTGACGTCGCCAAGCCCCGCATTAATTACGATTTTTTCCAAACGGGGCACTTCGTTGATGTTTTTATAACCGAATTCTTTAACGAGTTGAGGAACGACTGTTTCTTTGTACAGTTTCTTCAATCTACATTCAACAGAACCGGTGCTGACCTGAGCAGCAGCTTGTTTTTTTGCAGCCATGATGTTCCTCCTTTAATTATTCTTCGGTTGCAGGCTTAGCAGCCTTTGTCTTTTTAGGAGCCGTTTTAGCGGCTGCCTTTGTTTGCTTTTTAACTTGCTTCTTTTCTTCCTTGACGTCGATTTTTGCACCGCACTTTTTGCAGGCGCGGACGAACTTGCCGTGATCGCCGAGGACGTGAGCCACACGAGTGGCTTTGCCGCATTTAGGGCAAACGAGCATAACGTTACTTACGTCTATTGCGCGGGGTCTTTCAACCTTGCCGCCTTGCTCTTGCGCTGAACGTGGTTTCTTATGTTTTGTAACCAAGTTGAGACCTTCAACGATTACTCTTCCCGTTTCGGGATCGGCTACGATGACTTTGCCTCTTTTGCCGCGGTTTTCTACGCCACCGACAATGATTTCGACGGTATCACCGGACCTAACATTCATACTTGCCATTTACGTGTCCTCCTTTTACAGCACTTCGGGAGCGAGAGACACAATCTTCATATAGTCCTTTTCACGGAGTTCTCTTGCTACCGGTCCAAAAATACGAGTGCCTTTGGGTTGCTTTTGAGCGTCGATGATAACTGCTGCATTATCGTCGAAACGGATGTGTGTTCCGTCCTTACGGTTAAGACCGTAAGCGCTGCGTACTATTACTGCCTTGACGACGTCGCCCTTTTTGACGACTCCGCCGGGGTTTGCGCTTTTAACGCTTGCGACGATTACGTCGCCGATGTTTCCGAACTTACGGAACGATCCTCCAAGGACGCGAATACACATAAGTTCCTTTGCGCCGCTATTGTCGGCGGCTTTAAGTCTTGTTTGCGGTTGAATCATTTCGCCGTCCTCCTACTTAGCCTTTTCCACGATTTCGAGAAGACGCCAATTTTTGTCCTTAGACAGTTTGCGCGTTTCTACAATGCGTACGGTATCGCCGATTCCGCATTCGTTGTTTTCGTCGTGTACTTTGTATTTTTTAGTTGTAGATACCGTCTTTTTGTAAAGAGGGTGTTTATATTTATTTACGATTGCGACAACGATTGTTTTGTCCATTTTGTCCGAAACAACAATGCCGACTCTTTCTTTTCTACTATTTCTTTCCATTTGTCCTTACCTCCGATTACGCCTTGTTAGCTTGTTCTCTTTCGCGGAGAACCGTCTTGATGCGAGCGATGTCTTTCTTGACGCTGTTTAAGGCGAGAGGGTTACTCAGTTGTCCCGTTGCGTGAGATAAACGCAAGTTAAACAACTCTTTTTTCAAATCGACAAGCTTTGCTGCCAATTCTTCATTATTAAGTTCACGAACATTACTTGCTTTCATCTGCATTCACCTCGTCCTCTTTCTTCACAAATTTGCACTTAACGGGCAATTTGTGGCTAGCCAGACGCAATGCTTCGCGGGCGACGTCTTCGGATACGCCTGCCATTTCGAACATTACTCTGCCGGGTTTGATTACTGCTACCCAATACTCGGGAGCGCCTTTACCGGAACCCATACGGATACCGATAGGCTTTTTGGAAACCGGTTTGTCGGGGAAGATATTTACCCAAACTTTACCGCCACGTTTAATGAAACGTGTCATTGCGACACGGGCAGCTTCGATTTGGTTGGAAGTAATCCAACCGCAAGTCGCAGCTTGCAAACCGTATTCGCCGTAATATACTTTGTTACCTCTGTGGGCCGTGCCCTTCATCCTGCCGCGGAATTGGCGGCGGTGTTTAACGCGCTTAGGAATTAACATTATTCGGTTACCTCCTTTTTAACGGTCTTTTTACGCTTAGGAAGTATTTCACCGCGGTAAATCCAAACTTTTACGCCGATGATACCGAAAGTGGTTAACGCTTGCGCAAAGCCGTAGTCGATGTCGGCGCGCAACGTGTGAAGAGGAATACTGCCTTCGTGGTATTGTTCGCAACGGGCAATTTCCGCACCGTCAAGACGACCGGATACCATTGTCTTTATTCCCTTAGCGCCCGAACGGGTTGCTCTGCCCATGCATTGACGCATTGCTCTGCGGAAAGATACGCGCTTTTCAAGTTGAGCGGCAATTGCTTCCGCAACGAGTTGAGCGTCCATATCGGGACGTTTTACTTCGATGATGTTCAACGTCAACGCTTTGTCGCCGATGATCTTTTGAAGTTCGCCTTTAATTTCCTCGGCGCCTGCACCTGCTTTACCGATTAACACGCCGGGGCGTCCGGTGTGGATATCTACGATAACTTTACCTTCGCTTCTTTCGATAACAATTTTGGAAATTGCCGATTGGAAGTACTTCTTTTTCAAGAAAGTTCTGATTTTATCGTCTTCCTTTATAAACTTGGCGTAGTCCTTTTTGTCCGCTATCCATTTAGCGTTCCAATCTTGAATAACGCCTACTCTGAGTCCGTGTGGATTAACTTTTTGTCCCATAAAATCTTTCCTCCCCTTTACGCTCTTTCGTCCAAGATCACTGTGATGTGACTTGTTCTTTTTAAGATACGGTATCCTCTTCCGCGAGAAACCGGTTGCATACGTTTGAGCGTAGGTCCTTGATCGGCAAAACACTCTGCAACGTAAAGAGTATCTTTGTTCATGCCTAAGTTTACTTCTGCGTTAGCCGCTGCGGAATTCATACATTTAAGGATAGGTTCCGCTGCCGCCTTAGCCGTTGTCTTTAAAATAGCGACTGCATCTTTGTAGTCTTGTCCGCGGATAAGATCCAAAACGATTTGTACTTTGGACGGAGAGATACGAATGTATTTCGCTATTGCCTTGGGGCGTCTGTCTTTGCTTTCGGCGCGCGCAAGGGCTTTTGCTTTACTTCTTGTAGCCATTCTTTATTCCTCCTATTTTCCGCCGGCGGTCTTACTGCCCGCATGTCCTTTAAACGTTCTCGTGGGGGCAAATTCGCCCAATTTCAATCCGACCATATCTTCGGTTACGTAAACGGGAACGTGCTTTTTGCCGTCGTGTACAGCAATTGTGTGTCCTACGAAATCGGGGAAGATTGTAGAACTTCTTGACCACGTCTTTAAAACTTTCTTTTCGCCTTTTTCGTTCATTGCTTGAATTCTTTTAAGAAGTTTAGGTTGAACGAAAGGTCCTTTTTTAATAGATCTACTCATTATTGCTCCTCCGATTAGTTAACACGCTTCACAATAAATTTGCTGGAAGCCTTTTTCTTCTTTCTTGTCTTGTAACCCAATGCAGGTTTACCCCAAGGAGTTACAGGACCGGGACGGCCCACCGGCGACTTACCTTCACCACCACCGTGGGGGTGATCGCAGGGGTTCATTACGCTACCGCGAACAGTGGGTCTAACGCCCATATGACGTTTTTTGCCCGCTTTACCGAGAGACACGATTTCGTGATCGAGGTTGCCGACTTGTCCGATTGTTGCGTGGCACTTTAACAGAATAAGTCTCATTTCGCCGCTAGGCATACGGATTGTTGCGTATTTGCCTTCCTTAGCCATAAGTTGAGCGAAGATTCCTGCCGAACGGGCAATTTGTCCGCCCTTGCCGGGGTTCATTTCGATGTTGTGTACGATTGTACCTACGGGGATATTTTCAAGAGGCAAATTGTTGCCGACCTTGATATCCGCATCGGGGCTAGCTACTACCGTATCGCCGACGTTAAGTCCGACGGGAGCAAGTATGTAGCGCTTTTCGCCGTCTGCATAGTGAAGCAGAGCGATGTTAGCCGTACGGTTGGGATCGTATTCGATTGTAGCAACCTTAGCAGGTACGGATTTGTCGCGTTTGAAATCGATGATTCTGTACTTGGTGCGGTTGCCGCCGCCGATATGTCTTACTGTGATTCTGCCGGTAGAGTTGCGTCCGCCGGTTTTTACGTTTTTGGCAAGCAAACTCTTTTCCGGAGTAGTTGTCGTAATCTCCTCATAAGTCGAAACAGACATGAAACGACGTGCGGGAGAAGTAGGTTTATACTTTTTAATAGCCATTGTTCTAATCCTCCGTTATTAAGACAAGCTTTCGAAGAACTCGATTGACTTGCTTTCGGCGGTCAAACGCACTGTCGCTTTTTTCCAATCGGGAGTGTGACCTTGCGTTCTGCCTTGTCTTTTTAGTTTGCCTTTGATTACTGCGGTGGTAACGCTTTCGACCTTTACGCCGAAGATTTCCTCTACCGCTTTTTTGATTTCCACCTTATTAGCGCTTTTTGCTACTTCGAAGGTGTACGTCTTAGCGGGGATACCCGCATAACTTTTTTCCGTCAAAATCGGACGTCTGATTATATCGTAGGAACTCATAGCGAATATGCCTCCTCAATTTGCTTGATTGCTTCCTTAGTTGCAATGATAGCAACGTTGGAAACAAGTTGATATACGTTAGCGAGAGATGCGTCGGTTACGGTCAACTTTTCGATGTTGTTGGACGCCCTTACGATTTCGACATTGTCGCCCGCCGTAATAACAAGCGTGCGCTTGTCGCAACCCAAGTTAGCCAAAATTTGCGCCATTAACTTGGTTTTTACTTCGGCAAGTTTGATTTCGTCTACGATAATCAACTCGTTGTTAGCCACTTTGTAACTGATTGCGCTGCGGAATGCTTGCGCCTTCATCTTTTTATTGATTTTCTTTGAGAAGTCTCTCGGCTTCGGTGCAAATACTACGCCGCCCTTAATCCATTGCGGAGCGCGGATAGAACCTTGTCTTGCACGACCCGTTCCCTTTTGACGCCAAGGCTTAATGCCGCCGCCGCGTACTTCGGTACGGGTAAGAGTGGATTTTGTTCCTTGTCTTTGGTTTGCTTGATACGTAACTACCGCTTGATGAATAAGAGCTTCGTTATATTCGCAACCAAACACGCTGTCGGCAAGTTCGATTGTTCCGACTTCTGCCGATTTAGTATTTAAAACTTTTACTTGCATTGTCTTATACTCCTTTCACCTTATTTTTTTACGGCATTGCGCACGTATACGATACTGTTTTTAGCTCCGGGAACAGCGCCCTTAACAAGGATAACGCCTAAATCTTTGTCGACTTTTACAACCGCAAGATTTAATACAGTTACTTGTTCCACACCGTAGTGTCCGGGAAGATTTTTGCCCGGCATTACGCGCGAAGGACTACTGATCGGACCCATAGAACCTACTTCTCTGTGAACGGGACCTACACCGTGAGTTTCCTTCAATCTGTGTTGATTCCAACGTTTGATTACGCCAGAGAAGCCGTGTCCTTTGCTTGTGCCTGTTACGTCGACATACTCGCCTTCGGCAAAGATATCGCACGTAACTTTTGCGCCTACTTCCAAAGTCGAACCTTCCAACTTAAATTCGCGCAAGTGCTTAACTTTTGCACCGCTTGCTTTTAAGTGTCCCAGTTCGGGTTTGTTCAATTTGCGATCGGCAACTTCCTCAAAACCCAATTGAACAGCTTGATAACCGTCGCGTTCCAAGGTTTTTACTTGCGTTACCGCGCAAGGTCCCGCTTGTATGACGGTTACGGGTACCATAGTGCCGTCTGCAAGGAATACTTGCGTCATTCCTAACTTTTTACCAATGATTGCTTTATTCATAGATAAAGTTCACCTCCATATATATTTAAATGTTACAGTTTAATCTTAATATCGATACCGGCGGGCAAGTCCAACTTTGTAAGGCTGTCAATCGTCTTAGCGTTGGGACTGTAAATATCTATAAGGCGTTTGTATGTGCGAAGTTCGAACTGTTCGCGCGCGTCCTTATATTTGTGCGTAGCGCGTAATACGGTTACTATTTCCCTTTCGGTAGGAAGGGGGATAGGTCCGGACACTTTGCTGCCCATTTTTTCTGCCGCTTCTACAATCTTAGTGCAAGCCAAGTCAACAAGACTGTGGTCGTAAGATTT
The DNA here is from genome assembly GCA_948938605.1 of uncultured Eubacteriales bacterium. Lineage (GTDB taxonomy): Bacteria > Bacillota > Clostridia > Christensenellales > CAG-314 > Fimimonas. The sequence continues at coordinate 29,643 of CARAIG010000071.1, read as the reverse complement.
AAGTTTGATACGAATTTTTTGATTTGCCATAATAGTTACTCCTTTTTCCTATTTTATATTTCCGAACCTGCCATTAGACGACAACACACCCGTGTGTTTCGCGCTGCGGCTTTTAATAAAGCAAACCGAGTTTGCTTACAAATATCCCGCGTCAGTTCGATTTCGCCGTCGCTTAACGCTTGATATCGCTTAAAATTTGTCCGGTCGTAATCCTCTTGGGATTACTGGGTCGGCAATAAGTTTTCTGTTTGTTTCAGTAACCTTAATGCGTCAGCCCCTAATTCGCAGCCTACATAGTTTATCACAAAAAGCAATATGCTGTCAAACAAATTGACAGCATATTTTTGCGTTTTTTATATTTTTTAAATGTTTATAATGGATTTAGCAATCCTTGCAAAACCGAGTTTTTTATTGCAGATGAACGCTATGCCCAAGGATAGTATTCGTACACAATCAAAAACACTACCGCCGCCGTTACAAAAAACAGTCCTACTACAATCAAATTCCAAAAAGAACGCTTTTTTTCCTTTTGCGCTTCGCGGTAATCGTAAAACGTGCGGTACTTGACTTTTGTCAAGTCCTTTTTAAACAAATCGAATAATTTGCGCACACCAAACGCCAACATATCGAATGTTCCGCCGTTAGTGACAAACACCAGCAAACCGAAACACGTCATAATCATTCCCGGAACAGCGAATGCGTCGCACAAATCGGAAATTAATGGCTTGCCGCTTTTTACAAAAGATCCGCGGACAGCCAAAACAACAATAACAACTACCGCGCACAGCAAAAAAGGAATTAGATACTTTAAAACTTTTTTCATTAACTCAATTAATCCTTTTTCGCCTTTTTGCCGCTTTTCGCTGCGGGCTTACCTTCGGATTTGACTGCCTTTGCGGTTTTGGCTGCCGATTTTTCGTCGGTGTTTGCAGCCTTTGATGTTTTACTACCCGACTTGGCGATTGCTTTTGCGGCGACCGCTTGCTCTTGCGCCTTTTTAGCGTCAATTTCGGCAATCTCTTGTTTGTACTGTTCAAACTCGGCATCATTGCAGTAAATAAAGTGTCCGGGGGCTACTTCCTGCATATACGGTTGCTGAACGCTGTAATCGTGCGCCGCAAGCGGATTGTAAGTTATACGCTTGCGTTGTTTTTCGAAATGCGGATCGGGCAAAGGTATTGCCGACAACAACGACTTTGTATACGGGTGCAAGGGATGCGTAAACAGCTCGTCGCTGGTAGTCAGTTCCACTATTTTACCGAAATACATTACCGCAATACGGTCGGAAAAATATTTTACAACCGACAAGTCGTGAGCTATAAACAAAATTGTAAGTCCTAATCTTTCGCGCAATTCGTTAAGCAAGTTAATTACTTGCGCTTGAATGGAAACATCCAACGCCGAAATGGGTTCGTCGGCAATAATCAAGTCGGGCTCCAAAATAATTGCCCTTGCGATACCTATACGCTGACGTTGACCGCCGCTGAATTCGTGCGGGTAACGTCCTGCGTGTTCGGGAACAAGTCCGACCAAATCCAAAACCTTGTAAACTTTCTCGTCGATTGTCTTTTTATCGCGAATGCCGCGAATGATAAGTCCTTCGGCGATGATTTCGCGCACCGTCATACGGGGATTTAACGACGCGATAGGATCCTGGAAAATCATCTGCATTTTGTTCATAATGCGGTCTTTCGAAGCAAGACGGATTTCTTCCTTTTGCTTTATTTCCAATTCCTTGCGTTCGCCTTCGGTGCCTGCGGCAGCGAGCAAAGGCTCGAACTTTTCGCGGACAAGCTGCACTTGACGTTGTGCATACAGTTTGTTACAGTTTTTATGATCGAACTTTGCGCTTTTAATTTGTGCGGTTTGTTCGGTAATGAGATTGTTTAAGTCTTCGTTGATTTTTGCAATTTTTTCGTTGCGTTCGACGCTTTCGGGTTCGGACTTCAACGCCTTAATTTCGTCATTGGCTTTTGCCCTTGCCGCCTTTATAGTTTCCTTATAGGTATTAATGCCTGCGCAAATACGCTGACCTTCGAAGTAAACCGAGCCGCCGGTAATGTCGTACAAACGGATAATCGAACGTCCGGTTGTGGTTTTTCCGCAACCCGATTCGCCTACAAGACCGAACACTTCGCCTTTGTAAATATCGAAGTTGACGTCGTTTACCGCCTTCAATTGCTTGTTACCCATTTTAAAAAACTGTTCAAGGTGCTGCACCGACAGCAAAACTTCTTTTTCGTCTGCCATATTACTTTACCTCCTTGGACATCCGCGCTATGCGGTCTGTAACGATTTTAGGCGGGTCTACCTTTGGCGCGTCGGGGTGAAGCAGCCACGTCGCGGCAAAGTGAGTGTCGCTTACTTGGAATAAGGGCGGTTCTTCTTCGAAGTCTATTTGCATTGCATACTTGTTACGAGCCGCAAACGCATCGCCCTTTGGCGGGAATATCATATTAGGCGGAGTTCCGGGGATAGCTTCCAACTTTTCCTTAGTGTCAAGGTCGGGCATAGATGACAGCAATGCCCAAGTGTACGGATGGCGCGGATCGTAAAATACGTCTTCCGCCGTACCGTACTCCACTATTTTACCTGCATACATAACGGCAATTCTATCCGCCATATTGGCGACGACGCCCAAGTCGTGAGTAATAAATATTACCGACAAATTACGTTCCGCTTTAATACGGTTAATCAATTCCAAAATTTGACTTTGAATAGTTACGTCCAGCGCCGTCGTCGGCTCGTCGCAAATAAGAATATCGGGGTTGGCAGCCAACGCTATTGCAATAACTATACGTTGACGCATACCGCCCGAAAACTCAAACGGGTACTGGTTGTAGCGGATTGCAGGTTCGGGAATGCCGACTTCTTCCAACAGTTTTAAAGCTTTCGCCTTAGCCATTTTCCTTGTGACCCTGTACACTACCGCCGAAGCTTGTTCCTTTAAGTAGTCTATCAACGCCACCATTTCGGCATTTTTGTCGAACTTGTCGGCGTTTTCTATCGCCTGACGGTAAACGGCGCGAAGGTTATGCAAAACCGTACGTATATTCTTTTTGACTAGTTCCAAGTCCACTAATGCCGCAGGGACGACTTTCCAATCGGGTTGTTTTCCCTTTGCGACAAGACTGTCGTATTTGGCTTGCTGTTTGTCAAAACGTGCTTGTTCCTTAGGATTGCGCGTTAACGCTTCGAAATACTTGTCGAGCGCGTCTTTAAGGCTCGAATGGAAAGTGTACTCTACCGAGTTTTTGCTTACGCGCAAGTGGTCGATAGAATTTTTAACCATAGCAGACAATTCTTTACAAAGAGCGTACGCCTGTTTTTTGTCGATATTATCCTGACGGAAAAAGTCCAATGCCTGCTCCGTTTGGGGAAGCAGTTGCTGCTTTATTTCCACTTTGTTGCGGTGGTTAAACTCCAATGCCGCCGCGCCGTTATCGATAAACGCCAACATAAACTCGTCGTCTAAATACTTACGCGTCATATCGGTAAGTTCGTCAATAGGCATATCGTCGACGTTTGCTTCGGGGTTACGCATCATATAGTAGCCCAAAGTAAAGTAGTTGGGCTTTTGACGCTGCGTGGCATCGTCCAACAAATTTGCCAAATCGGTCAACGCGTCAATTGCCGGTTGCGACAAATGCTTTTTGTCGGCAGAGTCGTTATTCAGTTCGCCGTTTAACGCATTCAAAACAGACTGTAAACGTTCGTCCTTAACAACTATATCGGGGTGATAAGTACTCTCGATACGCTTTAATACGCTTTTAACAACTTTCTTTTCGTCTAGCGGTTGGTTTTTAGACGCCAAAAACAAAGTGTTTTCGATATCCAACTTCAATTCCAACGCGTGACGGTGAATTTCGTTGTAGGCGTGTTCCAAACGAGTACCCTTAATACAAAAGTCGTCGAACGTTTTGCACTTTTCGTTATTTTCCTTAATTTTTTGTTCGTTGCCTTGATCGATTTCGTCCAATATTGCATTTAAGAGTTTTAACTTGCCGTTAATGTTTTTGCGCGCATTACGTCTGGTTGCAGAATTCTTTAACAGCATCGCTTCGGTCAACTGCTTCCCCACCTTCATAATGGGGTTAAGACTGGACATCGGGTCTTGGAATATCATCGCAATTTTATCGCCGCGGATTTTGTGAAATTCCTCTTCGGAAATTTTAAGCAAATCCTGACCGTCGTAAATTATTTCACCGCTTTCAATAATGGCATTATTTGCCGATATACCTATTATAGCACGGTTAGTAACCGATTTGCCGCTACCCGATTCACCCACTATCGCAAGCGTTTCGCCTTTGTATAAGTCAAAACTGATGTCACGTACCGCTTGAACTTTACCGCTGTCGGTACGGAAAGATATTACTAAGTTATTTACTTCAAGTTTCTTTTCCATATGTTAGCCCTCCGCTCCGCGTAAAGACGGATTCAACGCATCGCGCAAACCGTTACCGAACAGGTTAAACGAAATCATCAACAACGCCATAATAACCGAAGGGAAAACAATTAAAAACGGGTGTGTCTGTATATACTGTTGATTGCTCGACAACAGTACGCCGAACGCCTCCTTACCTTGTAACCCTAAATTCAAATACGACAACGTAGCTTCGCTGAAAATCGTACTAGGTATCATAAGCACACTGGATGTAACGATAGTTCCAAGTGCGTTCGGCAAGATGTGTTTAAAAATCAATCGCATATCGCTAGATCCCAACGTTCTGCTTGCCAAAACGTATTCGCGTCCTTTAAAGCGATAGAACTGAGTTCTTGTGCGAGCAGCAGTTCCCATCCAACCTGTCATACATAAAGCCAAGAAAAATGTGGCGAAATTATTACCCAAGTGCAAAATACACAAAGTCATAATAACAATCCAAGGTACGCCGCCTAATATGTCACAAAAGCGCTCCATTGCAAGGTCGACCGTTCCCCCGAAATAACCGGATATAGATCCCCAGCACAGTCCAAATACAAGACAAAACGCGGCAGTACAAACGCCTAGCAACAAAGAAGTACGCATACCCGTAAAAATGCGGGTAAACAAATCCATACCGCTTGCATCCGTACCGAATAAAAATCGCGGCATCTTTTTATAGCCGAGTGCTCTATATTTGTAAGACACACCCGTAATCTCTTGCAATCTGCCCGTACGTGAGTTAACCTTTTGAGATAAAACCTCAGTGATAGGACATTCATCAGACAAACGTTTGAATGACGAAGGACCTACTTCCGCATCATATTCGCACCACCCTTTGGCAATCATATCGTTAAAATCCGAAGCGGCATAAACAACTTCGACTTCACCGTAAACCGCCTCGTAAGTGTCGTACACAAACGTACAATAGTACACTTCCGAATCAACAATGCCTTTACGTCCGTTACTGGACCAATATCCGGCGGGAAATACGTTTTGAGAGTTAGGAGCTTTAAGAATCATCCTTGTAGCATCGGCAAAACCAAGTTCCGAAAAGTCGGCAACAGCTCCGTCTGACGAAGTAATAAACGCATCATCGTCATCGGTTGTAAAAACACAACGTTCCAATAAGATGTGTGAATAGTCTTTTTCTGCCGGCTTCAACTCAAACGAAAGTCGCGCGTTATGCAATGAATCAATATTTTTTGCGACAAGCGCTCCGCTTAAATCAAGCGTATACGAAGAATAATCCTTGGACCAATCTTTAAGTACTATTTCATCATTATCATTTTTTAATAATACGCGATATTCACCGAGTTGTCCCGATTCATCTTGACGCAATATAATATTCACTTTATAGTTATCTGCGGCGGTAGGTGTAAACGTCGACGAATTCAAATAAGTAACACTATCCGATTGGTTTTCAAAAATAACGCTTCCCCCGGTACCGTAGGTATTGGCAACGTTAACAAGCGTAGGTTTTTCATCTACCACTAAATTATATACGGCGGAAGCCGTAAAACCTGCGGGAACCTTATTTACCGTATCATATACAATCGCTTGTACACTACCGTCTTGACTGTAAGTTTTGGTATATTTTTTCGTACCGTCCCAAAAACCGAATCCTGCATTAAACAATTTCGGTTCCAAAAACGTTTCGCTTAAATGCACCGTTCCGACATCATACGACGAAAACAGCGGGACGATTAAAGAAAGCAATATTAACAAGCCCAAAATTACTGCTGCAACAACCGACGATTTGTTTTTGCAAAAACGCCTAAACGCATCTTGCGCAGCGGTTCGTGGTTTAGTATCTAATTTTACGTCGCTGAGTTTAGCGTCGGATTGAACAAATTTAAATGAATTTTCCGTAAACTTATAGTTACGAATTTCCGATACATTTTTCATTATTTCTTTGCCCCCATACGTATTCGAGGATCTATAAACCCATACGACAAATCAAGCAAAACTCCTGCCAGCAAACCTATTGTCGTAAAAATAGCCATATCGACAAACAGAATATTGTAGTCTTCCGACCCGATTGCATCTACAAACAAACTACCTATACCGGTAATGCCGTAAAGTTTTTCCAACACCATCGAGCCGCCCATAATTCCTATAAATTCCGCTAAAATAGACGGAAAAATTGGTACCATTGCGTTACGCAAAGCGTGCCGCATAACAGCTTGCCTTTTCGTCAGCCCCTTTGTCCTTGCCAATAACAAATAATCACTTGCCAACACATCGCACAATTCGGCGCGCACAAAACGACAGTAACCGCATATTGAACCCAATGATAAACATGTTACGGGTATTATGTAACCCAACACTTTTTGGCTTGTAGGATCAGTAGGCTGCGGCCATTGCGTAGGCAACAACGGCGTATTGTAACATAACAACAAAAGCAAAAATGTTATTAAAACAAATCCAGGCAACGATATTAAAACCATTACCGCCGTTGAAATTATATGGTCGACCATAGTGTTTTTCTTCAATGCCGCCCATATACCAAGTGCAATACCGATAGGCACCGAAACGATTACCGAAATAATATTTATCTTCATAGACGTCAATAACCTGCCGCCTATAATAACGGTAGCTTTAACATTGGGTTCGATTGTTTTAGAAACCCCCCAATCCCAATGCAAAACAATATTTTCTATCCACGAAAAGTATTGGCTTAAAACAGGCATTTGATAGTAATAAATACGTGTTCCGTCATCAAATACAACAATATCGACAGGGTCGGAACCTTCCTCAGGTGCATCCTTGGAATAAATGTATCCCAAACGTATTTGTTCTGAGTAATATGCTGCGCGTTCGGGAGCCCTACCCATATGTTTTTTGACGGGCAATAACTTAATTAATACAAAAGTTAATGACAATATTATAAATGCCGTCAATAATGCAAGAAGTACTCTTTTTAGTACATACTTCCACATAAAATATCCTCCTTTTTACACACAGTTGCAATAAGGCACAAATGTGCCCTATTGCAACCGTAGTAAACAAGTTTATTCAGTTATTTGCTAAATACAATATCTTTTGCAGTTTCTACTACTCCGTCTTTTCGAAAATATAGAAAGAAACTAACTCTTCACATTCAATACCGCCTGCAACGAACGATACATATACGTCAACGCCTTGATTGTCAGATTCAGGAACCTTAGCAATTTCCGCAGCCGGCAAAGTAAACGTAACTGTAAGTTTGCCATTTCCATCATCGCTGACCGTCGCTGTAAGAATCGGCGTTTCACCACCAATCAAAGACCATGCTTTGTAATCATCGGTACCACCGAACAATACAAGGTCTGAAAGTTCAACATTGCCTACGCCGAATTCTTTGTTGTATTCAACAACGAGAGTTACATTCAAATCTTCGCCGGAAGCTGTAACTGTTTGGTCCGCCGCGTCAATCAACACAACAGAACCGTCGATATTACCGTCTTTTACAACAACCGTGGTTGTTCCTGCTTGTTGCAAAGCATCAAACGACCAACGTTCGCCGTTATAAACAATGATATCGGAATTTGCATTTGCCGTATCGCAACCCCAGTTAAGCGTCCAACCGCTAGAAACAGAAGGCGTAGAAGACAATGTGTCAAAGAAATCCAACGGGTCCATAGGATTGCCTGTAATTCCGCCGAAACCAATATCGAATTGACCTTCCATCATCATATCGTAAGCCATATCCGTAGTACTGGGCGCAAGGAATTTTAATTCAAGTTTATACTTTCCGCCCGAAACAGAATCGTGGTTGAATGCGTCTTCCCAGTATTGTTTAACAGGTTTAAACATTGTTTCTTCAAATGAAGCATAGTAGAACACACAAGTAAGTTCAATCACTGTGGGTTTTTCCTTTGTACCGGGCGTCATAAGTCCGGCGGCTTCAACTTCGTCCAATGCCATACGGAAGTAATCGCGTGCAAGTTCAACCGAATATCCGTATTCATCGGTATCTTCGTTGACAATTCCACTCAATGCGTTTTTGTGAGCTTCGGTCGTATTGTAAGAAGTTCCCAATTCAGGATTTGACAAGTAATTCGACGAGAAGAAGTTAGCAGAAGCAATCGACCCCTTAGATTCGGCAAATTCCTTACGATTAGTCGCAAACGACAAACCTTGCAGGAAGTGTTGGTTGTTCATTAAAGGTTTAACATTCCAATACTGGTCCTTGGGAGTTTGCTTAATTACACCGTTGGTACCGAACATATATTCCCAAGTTTCGGCACTGAGCGCGTTGACATTAAGTTTGAAACAGAAGTCACCCATAGTAGTTCTTGTACGAGGATCGTTAGCAAGTTCGGCAACTTTTTCCTGCGGAATTCCCGAAGAGTCGATTTTTCCTGCTTCGAATTCTCTGAATCCAGCTAAACGGTCCGTAGAAGCGGCGGGCAATATGTTAATATGAACACCTTCTATTTGATATTTTGAACTAGCATAAACATAGTTAGGATTCTTTTTGTATACAACTTGACCGTCGTCCCAACGTTCCAAAACATAAGCGCCGAGAGACAAAGAGTTGTCAACGGGAGTATCCGACTTGTTTTCGTTAAAGCCAAGATAATTGTCAATACCGCCGATAGCGTTAATAAAGCTGACGGGAATGGGTTGATACAAATTGGAAGCAATGTAATATCTTGCGTAGAATGCGGTTACAGCTTCGCCAAGTTGGTATTCGAAATACCATTTTCCGTTTTCTTCATAAACTTTAACGCCGACTTTGCTGAAATCGACAGTTTCGTCCACACCTTTTTGTGCGTCTTTTGTAGCTTCATAGTATTCCTTTGAACCTACAATATATTGAGCGCCTGATTGATTAACCGATTCGCCGCCGCGGAACAATCCGTTAGCTTGGTTAAACATAAGTTTGTAGGGAGTTAAGAAGTCTTCAGGTTGAACCGTCAAGCCATCGAACTGATCCTTGTGCTTACCAAGAGTACTGTATTTAAGATCGGTACGAATTTCAAAACGCCATTTAGCAGATTGTCCGCTTTCACTAAGTCCGCCGACAGGTTCGGGATCGCGCAATGCAAGTTCGGGAACCCAGTCGTAACCGTCTTTTTCGGCATTCATAAAGTTAGTATAATAAGAACCCGCTATATAACCATAAAAATCACTTACAGTTGAATCGTCGCCATCAAGATAATTTGCAGTGCCGGGGTTGACAGGATTATAAGTGTGATAGTATCTCTTCCAAGCCGTAGTTTGTTCGGAATCTAAATCCTTAGTAATACGACCTTCACTCAAAACGCCGAAGCCGTATCCCAAAATATAATTCTCTGTTCCCAAAGTGATACGGTCATTATACATTACATATCCACCGTTTTCAAACAATGTGATACCCGTAATACCGTTGTTTACAGCATATTGTTCCAACTTACCTAAAATTTGTGCTTTAACATCGTAAGAAGCAGCTTTAAATGATTTTACGCCGTTTGCAAGCGGAATTTCATTCGCCATTGCATTTTTAGCGTCGGAAAAAGCTTTTTGGACATCTTTTACCGTCGACGCAGCACCGATAGCGGCAATACCAGCTTCATAGGCAGCTTGAACTTTTGCGTCGATAGCAGTGCTAATTGAGCCTATATTAGTTTTTACACTTTCAAGCTCAGCTTTTGCATAGGCACGGTGATCGGCAATAGGTAAATACGTAGCGTCGTGTCCTTCGCATTTGTCCGCGCATACGGGATCTTTACACTCAGGGTCGGTACAATCGCCGCATATGGGACACTTGTGCCCGCAAACGTGAACTTTGCACGCGCTGAGAACAACGGTCAAAACCATTACTAATGCAACAAGTACTACCAAAAGTTTTTTAGTCTTTTTCATTGTTGTTTTTCTCTCCTTCATAATTTTATATTGAATCCTAATTTTTGTAGGGTACAATCGATTTTGTTGCGTTTTGCCTTGTTTGCCTTCTACGCGTCAAAAAGCCAAAACGCCATTAATTAGTATTTCCATTTTAATCGCATTTTACATTACCCTGCCTACTACTTTTAAAGACGGACGTCGAAGCCGAAGGGTTCGACGTAGGGGTATTGAGCGTAGCGAAATACCGTATGTGATTACTTACATTAAACGGGATTTTTAATTGCAATACGTACGAAAATAAAAAAATCCCGAAACCGCACAAGGACAAGCCTACTATTATTCAAAATAGTATACTACTCGCCTATAAGCAATTCCGAGTTACTCTCTACTACAAAAACTATTACGTTCCAAGCTAATCGAGCAACCAAAGAACCTTCGGAGCCGAAGCAATTCGGCGAGTTAACTATTCCTTGATTGATAATGAAGTTATTTTATCACAGTGACTTTATACCGTCAACTAATTTTATTGTTTTTTAAAAGAAATTTAAGCCGAATTTAATCATTTTTGCTGTTTTTATCTTAAAATACGGCATTTTTGACATAATTTTGCATTATTCAGCCTATTGCAACCGAATTTTTTACGCCAATCATTGCACAATACTGTTATTTGAGACGTACTTGCGGTACAGCCGAGCAACGCAGTTGCGACATTTCGCCAAAGGACGGCGAATGTTGCGAAACATTTAGGAACACGGTATGTACGATTTATATGTTGGCTCTTAGATCCTTCGACTCCACTTCGTTCCGCTCAGGATGACATAATGGGTATTATTTTTTGCTTAGGATGACATATACTTTGAATGCTCAATGCGTAATGCGGAATTAAGGTTGAGTTTAATTAATTGCTGTGAGCAAGAGTCTGCCCACCCTACCGGATTGCTTCGCTCGCAATACTCGCCTTTGGCTCATTTCGTAACAAACCGTTGAAAACATATATAAGGGCGTTCGCACCTACGTGGATATGCATTAGTTTGTCGGTTGTAGGCATCCTGTGACTAACTATATAAAATGGCATATAACAAACTTAATTTGCATAAATTAAAGCGAATACCTTAACGGAGATTAATATATGAAAAAAATTGTAAGCGTGTTACTGTCACTACTACTGATTGCGACCGCCGTAGCATTTGCCGCGTGCGGAGTAAACCCCATTGACAAGGCAACCAAAAATGCAGATAATTACAAAATTGTCGCGTCATACGACGAGCAAAGCCATATTTTGTCCGCTACGCAAACGGTTACGGCAACTAACCGCAGCGAAAACAGTCTTAAAGACTTAAAATTTCATATCTATGCCAATGCATACCGTCAAGGCGCCGCAACGCCGGTAGTACCCGCTACGTACAAATCAAAAGCCTACCCCAACGGCGAAAGCTACGGCGACATTACATTCGACTACGTAAAAGTAAACGACAAGGCGGTAGCTTACACTATAGAAGGACAGGACTTGGACATTTTGTCCGTACCTATTGACGAACTTTTCCCCGACCAAAAGGTGACTGTGGAAATGACGTATGAAATACAGCTTGCCAACATTGCACACCGCTTGGGTTACACCGATAATGCCGTAAACCTTGGCAACTTTTACCCCGTATTAGCACAAATAGAAAACGGCAGTTTTGTTTGCACGCCCTACTATAATGTTGGCGACCCGTACGTAACGGACGCTGCCAACTTCGACGTAACGTTAACTTTGCCGGAAAATTACTTGGTTGCAAGCAGCGGCGACTTGATTGAAGCAACGCAATCGAACGGTAACGCTACATACAACTACAAAGCCAACGCCATACGCGATTACGCAATGGTACTATCCAACAAATTTAAAAAGCTATCGCAAAAGGTAGACGAAGTGCAAGTAAACTACTATTACTACAACGACGAAGCTCCCGAAACAAGCCTTGCCACTGCTGTGGGGATGTTGCAATATTTAAACAAAACGGCAGGCAAATATCCCTATACAACATACACCGTTGCCGAAACCGACTTTTGCTACGGCGGAATGGAATACGGCACGTTTGCAATGATCACAAGCGGTTCGCAAGCCTATCAGGAAGCAGTCGCACACGAAACGGCGCACCAATGGTTTTACGGACTTGTAGGCAACAACCAAATTAACAACGCTTGGATGGACGAAGGAATGGCAGACTTTATGACGTATATGTACCTTGACAAAACGGGTGCAGTTCCCTTGGAAAACTCCATTAAAGCGGTTACAAAAACATATGTTAGTTACGTAGACGTACTTAACCACTACTACGACAACGTAGATACGTCGTTTAGAGCATTGGACAGTTACAAAAACGACAACGAATATGTGGTGTTTACTTACGTTAAGGGAAGTTTACTTTTTGGAACGATATACGAAATTATGGGCGAAGCGAAGTTTAACAAAGCACTGCAAAGTTATGTTAACAATTACACGTGTTGCATTGCAAGCCCGCAAGCAATGATTGACAGCTTTGCAAGCATAGGCGGACAAGAAATAGGCAAAATATTTACCGACTTTATTGACGGCAAAGAGATTGTGTCGCAAATAACAAGATAGACGGTTTTAATGCGGAATTAAGGTTGGGTTTAATTTAATACGGCGGGCAAGAGTCTGCCCACCCTACGAGTAAACGATTGTTTATAATTAATTCATTTATAGTGCGGCTCGTATTACTCGCCTAGATTTCTCGACTGCGCCTTGCGGCTTCGCTCGAAATGACATAATATGTAGTTGGTCGACATAATGTTTATGGAGCAAAGCGACAATGAACATTATGTTGAGCGTAGCAACAAAGTTGCGGAGTTTCGCCAAAGGACGGCAAATGTTGCGAAACATCTGGGAATACAGTATATACGATTATACATTGGTTATTAGATCCTTCGACTACGCCTACGGCGCCGCTCAGGATGACATAAAATATATTGAACTAAGAATGACATAATGGGTGTTATTCTTCGCTCAGGATGACATATATTTTTAATGCGGAATGCGTAATGCGCAATGCGGAATTGTGGTTGAGTTTAGTTATACGCAATCCTCATCCGTCCGCTACGCGTCCACCTTCCCCTTTCCCGAAAGGGGAAGGATATATTGTATACAAAAAAAGTTCACACCGCAAGATGTGAACTTTTTGTTTGCTGTATTAAATTTAAAATTTAATTATTTTGTAAGTTGGCTAAGAGCGTTTTGAACAGCAAGAATCAAACGACCGCTGGATTGCGTAGCACCTGTAACTACAAGAGCAGAGGGAGCACCTGTGATTCCGCCTGCTTTGGGTTGTCCCTTAACAGTGTGAGCTTCTGCATTGGTTTCGGTATCGCAAGCAACCTTGATTTTATTAATATCTTCAACTTTTTGTCCTACAAAACTTGTAACCATTTCGTCGTGCTTATCCAACCAAGCTTTTCTTCCTTCTGTGTTGGGACCGCCGGGTTGATAATTTGTTGTCCAGTTTGCGGAAAGATTTGTATAAGTTTCAGAATCGGTAGAAGTTACTTCACATGCGGTGATAACGCCGTCTTTAACGGTAACTTTAACCTTTACGCCGTAAGTGAGCGTATCGTTATAAGCGTATTTATATTCGCCTTCAACTGTTTCGCCTGCATCACATGCAACAAGGGCTACTACCGAGAGAGCCATAACAAGTGCAAGTACAAGAACTAAAATCTTTTTCATTGTTTTTGTTTCTCCTTCAAAAAATATTATTTGTTATTTGCAGTATTCCCACAAATCATAGACATTTTAACACAAGTAAAAATTTAGCGCAACTTTTTTGCCGTCGCAACAATATAAAAAATATTGATAGGACGATAGAATATTTTTGTTAAGACAACAGTTGCCAAAAGCAAAGGGATTTCAACAAAGTCGTAATCCCGTTTATATGTCATGTTGAGCGAGCAACGTAGTTGCGAGTCGAAACATCTAGGAATACGGCATGTACGGTTATACGTTGGTTTTAGATCTTTCGACTACGCCTACGGCTCCGCTCAAGATGACATTAAATATATTGCACTTAGGATAATATAATTTTGAATAAGGAATGAATAATTGCGTAATTGCACTGGATTGCTTCGCTTCGCTCGCAATACTCGCATTCGCTCGTGGCGTTCGCAACTACGTTGCTCGGCTAAGGACGATTGGTGTCCCGCTCTAAGCCCGTAGAAAGGGTAGATACAAGGCAGACGCGGATTTTGCGACAGGAGCGGACTAAGCGCGTACGTGACTTAGCAAAAACGTAAGTCTAACGCGGTAGATGCCCCTTTATACGGGCTTAGTAGGCGCGGGCTACTAGGGCAACGACTAAATCCTTCCCTTTGTGTCCGCAGCAAGTGCAGACGTTTTGGAAAGGTTTTTCGTCCAACATTACGCGGACGGTTGCTTGGAACTTTTCCTTGAATAACGCTTCGCAAGCGGGATCCTTGTCCCACACTACTTTTGCAAAGCATTTGCTGTCCAACACTTGACCGAGTTCGTCCATATTGTGCGCAAGTTTTACGTGACTGTCGCGGAAAGCAAGCGACTTATTGTACATATCAACTTGAATTTGGTCTAGCAATGTTACAACGCTGTTTGCAAGTCCGTCGATATTCAACGTCGCCTTATCGCAAGTATCCCTGCGGGCGTAAGTTACAACACCTTGTTCGATGTCGCGCGGACCTACTTCGATACGTACGGGTACGCCCTTCATTTCCCATTCGTTAAACTTCCAACCGGGAGATTGATCGCGAACGTCAAGTTCGGTGCGTATACCTTGCGCTTTAAGGCTGTTTGCAATTTCGGTGGCTTTTTCCAATACACCCGCTTTGTGCGCGGCAACGGGTATTACCACCGCTTGAACGGGTGCAACCTTAGGAGGAAGTACAAGTCCGCGTTGATCGCCGTGCGCCATTATTATTGCCCCTATTAGGCGGGTAGAAACGCCCCAACTTGTTTGCCAGACGTATTTGTGAGTGCTGTCCTTATCCAAAAACTGAATGTCGTAAGCGCGGGAAAACTTTTGACCGAAATGGTGAGTTGTACCTGCTTGGAGCGATTTGCCGTCCAACATCATAGCTTCCATACCGTAAGTTGCTTCGGCGCCGGCAAATTTTTCCTTTTCGCTTTTTTGTCCTATAAAGGTGGGCATTGCAAGGATGTCGCGCGCGAAGTCGTGATAAAGGTAAAGCATATCCAATGTTTCCTTAACCGATTCGTCGCGGGTGGCGTGTATTGTGTGACCTTCCTGCCACAAAAATTCGCTTGTGCGCAAAAACGGACGGGTTGTCTTTTCCCAACGCATTACGTTTGCCCATTGGTTTATTTTTAACGGCAAATCGCGGTAACTGTTTATCCATTTAGCGTACATTGTGCTGAATATAGTTTCACTAGTAGGACGGACTACGCAAGGTTCGGCAAGTTTTTCGCCGCCGGCTTCGGTTACCATTGCAACTTCGGGAGCAAATCCTTCGACGTGTTCCGCTTCCTTATCCAACAAGCTTTTGGGGATAAGCAAGGGGAAATAAGCGTTTTGGTGTCCCGTAGCCTTGAAACGGGCGTCAAGTTCCTTTTGAATGTTTTCCCAAATAGCATAGCCGTAGGGACGTATCACCATTGTACCTTTTACGGGACCGTAATCGACAAGTTGGGTTTTGATTACAACGTCTGTGTACCATTGGGGAAAATCGGCGTTAATATCGGCAATTTCCTTTACAAATTGTTTTTCTGCCATAATATGTACTCCTAATCGATGTATTACGAATGTTAGTTAACATATGTATTCAATCAATACATACGTTTTAGCAACGCAAACTTCGAACGTTGCTAGACAATTAGTATAGTTCAAGCGCAAAGTTTTGTCAATTTGCGCAAAGCATTTTGCATAAAAAAGGACGACGTTTTTACCTGACGTCGTCCTATGAGTCTGTTTAAAGAATTTTAAATTATTCTTCTTCAACGGGTTCGACTATCGTGATAGTTGCCGAACTGCTGTTGGACTTGGTTTCCTTGTCGAACTTAACGGCAGAAACCGAACCGTTGCCCAAAGTGATTACGTAATTGAAACCGTCGGCGTAAACAATATCGGGAACCGACCAACCGTTTGCCGAAGCAAGGCTGAGACCGATAGCTTCCGGCGCGGGAGTTTCCGCAGACAAGTCCACCTTGTAAGCTACGTTATTAGACGTATAGTACAAAATGTCGCCTTCGAGACGGTTAAACGTAATTGCACTGTCGTTTTGTTGCGGATTGACAATTTGTTTACGCGCACTGCCGTCGCTGTTTGTCAAAACATAAATACCGTACAACGTTACGTTTTCATCACCCGCTTCGGATGTTGCATAAACGATAGTTTCGTTATAGCCGTACCAGTTTGCGCTGGGTGCACTGCTTTCCCAAGCAGTCGCAGTTTCCGTTAAACCTTCCTTAGCATAATAAACGTGAGTTCCGTCAACCGAACTGTTGTTTGTATCCGCCTTAGTATAGTAAACATAACCGTTGTTAACGTTGGATATTGTATAAGTAACGGATGAATCCTTTTCGTTGGAAACAAGCACTTTACCTTCCGCTTCGCCCGCATTGAGTTTGCAAATTGCTTTGTCCTCGTTGGTGTAGAACACCGCTTTGCCTGCAACGTCCATTTGCGCATTGGAAATTTCTTCTATTTTAGCAACGGAAGATTTTTCGTTAACGTTAATGCAGCCTATTTCGCTACTCATAATGTAAGTGGCTAAAAGTTTTCCGTCCTTTTCGCTGAACAAAACTTGCGCGCTGTTGCTTTCAAACGTGTAATGACGTTGTTCATCGCTGCCGTCAAGTTTAAAACTTGTAAGTACGCTTTGGTTTGTTAACGAATTGCCGCCCGCCGTTAATTCGTCATTGGGCGTTAACATATACAGTCTGTCGTTAAAAATGTAAATACCGTTAATTTGCGTAGTTGTGGTATTGTTGCTGTAATAATACTTGGGCACAACGATTTCAGCCTTTTCCGCAACTATACGTGCAATTTCCTTAGTGCGCGACGAACTTGTGGTAAATTTATCGTCATCGTAAACTGCAAACAAACTTTCAAGGTCCACAATTTTGATACGCGCGATTGCCGCAGTACGCGCTTCGACTTGCTGATAGGTGTTTTCACCCGTTGTGCTGCTTTGATAACCGTTTACATAGTAAAGCCATTCACCGTACTTGACGACGTTACCGCCGTTACCTTCGGGTGTGGCGGACGCGGGCATTTCGACCGGTTTAAAAGCTGTGCCGTTACAAGCCGTAAGCATAACAGTCACTACCATCAAAACAGCCACGACCGTAAATATTGCTGATTTTGTCGATTTATGATTGAACATTGTACTACTCCTTGCATTTATGCATTCGGCATAGATTGCCGAATTATACACTACATACGGCTTTTATTATATAGCATAAAAACAAAAAAAGCAACAATTTAAGCAAAGTTGTTTAATTTAACGGTTTTGTTATCAGTTAATTTACACTATTTTTAGACGGTTTCGCTTAACGCAGATATCTGTCCCGTTTGCGCGTCTTGAAAAAGCATCCAAAACGAAACGGGCGAATTGTCAACGTAAATAAAGTCCTTGTCGGAAAATTCTTCGCCGTCGGCAGGCAAACCGTAACATATATAACGGATAACTCCGTCCGCTTCCAACACGCCTAACACAAAAAATTTGTCGGACGAAGGAAAGTCTATCCGCACGAAAAATGCGTCGCTGTACTTTTTAATTAAAGGATAATACGGCGGAAACTGCGTAAATACCTTGGCAATTTCGGATTTGACCGACTGGTAATATTCGTTATGCGAACCTGCGGCATAATACCGTTCGAATGCGGCAGAGTATTCGGCAATGCTTTTGTAACGCCCGTCAACCTTAGTGCGCAACCCGTCAACGCTTTCGCCGTCGTAAAAATTTCGAGTGGAAGCAACAAACCGTTCGTATTCGGTAGATTGCTGTTCTTCTTCGGACTTGTTGCGTTCCAAAATCAAGTTTTCCTTTTGACGGGATAAAACGTCGCAAATGCTTGCGTCGCCTATATACGACCTTGCCGCTTCGTAGCACTTGCTTTCCTTTTTAATTAGCACGCAGCCGACAACATCGATATTGCGACGGGGAAGTTCGAAAGTGGCGTTAGATAAGGTGCTGAGTTGAATTGCTATGCGTTCGCGACCGAAACCTAAAAGAAGCCACCACTCGCCAAACGACCTTACGTCGGCGTTAGTTACAAAAACGGTTACCGAAGTAGAAGCCTTTTCGCCGTTGATAAGTTTTACCATACCGCACAGTTCCTTGCCCCGTTCGGCAAAACGCTTGTCTGTTTGTTGCAATATTAAGATGCGTTTGCAGTACATAACAAAAGCCCCCGTATAATGTATATTCGCCAAATACGATAACATACGGCTTATACATTATATTGAGAGCTTGTGACGAAAAATGACTTTTATTGAATTTACGAAAGGTAAAAGTGCGTCCGATATAAAGCGGAATGCGGAATTTGAATAAGCAATTTAGTTGCGAAACATCTAGGAATACGGTATGTACGATTATACATTGGTTCTTAGATCCTTCGACTACGCCTTACGGCTCCGCTCAGGATGACATAATTGATGTTATGCTCAGGATGACATTTGTTTTGAATGCGGAATTAAGGTTGAGTTTAAATTGAACTGGATTGCTTCGCTTCGCTCGTGGCGTTCGCAACTACGTTGCTCGGCTAAGGACGATTGGTGTCCCGCTCTAAGCTCGTAGAAGGGTGCGGATACAAGGCAAACGAGTAAGGGCTTGCTAAGCCCGTAGAAACGAGCAAGACAAGGCGACTGCGGATTTTGCGACAGGAGCGTACAAAGATGTACGTGACTTAGCAAAAACGTAAAGGCAACGCAGTATTGCGATGTTTATACGGGCTTAGCGGATTTATAGGAACTGGTCGACAACTCATCCACCATAACCTTTGTGGCTATTTGCGCAAGTATCGCTTTCATTGCGGTGTCTATTTCACCGCCGTCGGTGTAGTCGCACTTTAAATAGAAGTCTACGCGGTTTTGGTCGACAAGATAAGTTGCATCGGACGGCTTTTTGTATACGCCTATTGCATAACCTTTGCGTTGACGGACAAGTTTCATACTGGGCACGTCGGTCAAACCGTCGCCGATATAAATCATACGGTCAAAAGGCACTACGCGCTCGTCGCGAGACATATACATATTGAGCTTGGCGTCTTCGCTTATGTCTTCGACGCCTTTGTTTATGCGGTATAAAAACTGGGTTTTGCTTGTGTAGTTGATTGCCATACTGGGCCACAACGGTTCGCCGTTGTCGTCGTAGATATAATCGCACGCAAAAATTTTGTGAAATTCGTGAGCGATGCCGCAACCTTCCACCATAGATTTAAGTCCGCAAGACAATATATAATGACGGACTTCCAGTCCCAAACCGTCGCCGTAAGCATTGATACGCGAAAACCATTCCTTTACGCCGTCGAAAAATTGAACGTCCTTGCCCATTTCGCGCAGCGCTTCGGGCGAAAGACTGATATTCTTTTGGCGGGCTTCCTTAGCCATTAAATACATATACGCCAAAATGTGATCCATTTTGTAGTCGTGAGCGACTTTATCGGTCTTTTTCCAAAATTCCGCCGCTTGCATACCGAGTGCGGGAATAAAGGTAAATTCCTGCATATCGCGGGTAGACAAAGTGTTGTCGAAGTCGTAGATTAGTGCAACTATCGGTTTACTCATTTATATCACCTACTATTATATTTTAAAAATTATTGCCGTTTGCGGTTCCAAAACCGTACAATCGGCTTTAACTGCAAAAGAGTTTATTTGATACAGTACGTCTTTGACGGGCATATTTAACGTGCATTGTTTATCCGTAGGATTAAATGCCACCGCAATGCCGTCACCGCGTTTGTAACAAAGTACGCCGTCGTCCGTCATTTGCAAAACTTCCAACTTTGCATCCGCTTGCAAATCGGAATGCGCGTGACGGATACCGTTGAGCGTTTTAATTATATTCAATAACGAATGTTCGTCGTTTTGTTGACTGCTTACGCAAGGAGCATTTTTTTCGCAGTCGACGTCAAGATACAGTTTGTCGCGCTCGGCAGAGGAAAAACCTAAGTTCTTAGCCGAACTGTCCCATTGCATAGGCGTACGGCTGCCCGTACGTTGATAACCGCCTTCCTTGGAAGGTTGCGGAATGTAACGCATACCTATTTCGTCGCCGTAGTACACAAACGGCGCGCCCGGCATTGTAAGCAAAAATACAAAAAACAGTTCCGACTCCTTGCCTTGCAAAGTGTAGGACAAACGGGGTGTATCGTGATTGCCGCTTACAATACTGATGTAACCGTTGTCGCGAGTTTCGGCAAGTTCGACAAGATAGTTTTCCAACATTGTTTTTGCCGACACGTGCGCCGTTTTGCAAAAGTAACTTTTGTTTACGCCGTTTACCACTTCACGCGTTGCGTAATGCAACATTTTGTGCCAATGGTCCAGCATAAAGTCGCAATGGAAGCCCGCTTTGTTAATGGAACGGGGCGCATTGCACCACTCGGATACCAAAACCGCTTGGGGATATTTTTCGTCCAACATTTTACGCGCCCTGCGCCACAGCGAAGCTGTTGCCGTTTTGTCTTCGTCATTTTTAACAAGAGAGTCCGCCATATCCACGCGGAAACCGTCGCAACCCTTGTCTAGCCAAAAACGCATAACGTTAAGCATTTCGTCAAAGGTTGCTTGTGCGCGTTTGTCGGTATAGGACAGTTGCCATTCGGGATGAGTAATTTTGTTAAAACCGTAATTTAACGCCGGTTGACTTAAAAAAAAGTTAAGCATATAACTTCCGTCGCGGTCGGCATTGCCCGCCACCCAACTGTAACCTTCGGGACGGTCCCAAACGCTTTTTGTCCAAACGTAACGGTCGGAATACTCGTTTGAATAAGGCAACGCGCTTTGCTTAAACCACTCGCACTTGTCCGACGTGTGTCCGGGAACAAGGTCGAGT
This sequence comes from uncultured Eubacteriales bacterium, assembly GCA_948938605.1. GTDB lineage: Bacteria > Bacillota > Clostridia > Christensenellales > CAG-314 > Fimimonas. The sequence goes on along the minus strand of CARAIG010000071.1, from coordinate 8,366 downwards.
ATCACGTGAATACCGCGTTTGTGCGCTTGCTTGAACAAGTTATACAAGTCGTCGTTTGTGCCGTAACGGGGCGCAACGGTATAGTAATCGGCAACGTCGTAGCCTGCGTCCATAAAGGGGGAAACAAAGCACGGGTTTAACCACAAAGCGTTAAAGCCTAAATCTTTAATGTAGTCCAACTTTTGCGTGATACCGTTGATGTCGCCGATACCGTCGCCGTTACTGTCGTAAAAACTTTGGGGATATATTTCGTAAAAAATTGCGTCGTTAAGCCAACTTGGCATATTTTTCATTTTAGTACTGCTCCTTTAATTATATGCACGCCGCATATAACAGAATTGTTTTTTTGGATATTCAGTATACAACATTTTTACAACAATTACAAGACTTTACGCAAAAAAAGCCGATTGTCCGTTTTTAATTAGACAATCGGCTTAATAATACTTTGTATGCGTTACACCAATTCGGCAGGGTTTTGCTTGGGTTCGGCGGTTTGTTCGGTTGGTTGACCGTCGGTTGCGGAAGAATTGTCGCCGTTATTTCCGTCGTCCGCAGTTGTTCCGTCTTGACCGCTTTGCCCGTTTTGTTTTGCAGTAGTAAACTTAATACGTTTTACTATGCAGTAAAAGCAAGGAATAAGTACAAGCGTTACAAGCGTACCCAACAGCAGTCCGCCAATTACCACTATACCCATTGGTTGCATAAATTCGCCGCCGCGACCTAGCCCCAATGCCAGCGGTACAAGGGCAAGTATTGTTGTAAGCGTGGTCATAAGTATCGGGCGCAAACGGGATTTACAACCTTCCAATACTGCAAGTTTTGCATCCATACCGTCTTTTATAAGTTGGTCGATTTTGTCGATCATAACGATTGCGCCGTTTACGATTACGCCCATTAGCATTATTATACCAACAAACGACACAACGCTTAAACTTGTACCCGTAATGGCAAGCGCAAGGAAACCGCCCGTAAAACTGAAAGGTATAGACATTATTACTACAAACGGCTTGATTAGCGACTCGAACTGGCAAGCCATTACTCCGTACAGTAACAGGAATGCCGCAATCAGCGAAATAACAAGTCCCGTCATAGCGTCGGACAGATAATGCGCGACGCCCCCTTCTTGGTACGTTACGTCGGGATAATTTGCAAGCACTTGTTTTGCAGCTTTTTCCACGCGTTTCGATACGGTACCCATATCGACGTTGTAACTTTCGACGTCAACGGTTGTAACGTATTTGCCGTCAAGTTTGTTGATGTTGGTTACAACAGGACTTACTGTATACAATTCGCCGTTTTCGCCTTTTTGCAATACGTCGGATATTTTAACGGCTCCGTTGACATCGAAGCCTACCGTTACGTTTAACAGTTGTTCGATTGTATCCTTAGTGTAATCGTCAAAAATGACATTGACGTTTTGACTGTCGCCGTCCACATTGATTGTTGCCGACGTGTAACCGCTCATACCGACGCGCAAAAGCAATACCGCATTTTGATAGTCTACTCCCCTACGGGCGCATTCGTCCTTGTCAAACGTTAGGGATATTTCGTCGTTAGTTTCGGGAGTGTTATTCGTAACGGAAGCAATACCGTCTATTTTTGCCAGTTCTTCCGCAACCGCCTGCGCGGCTACGGCAAGTTTGTCCATATCGTCGGACATCAAAGTTACCGACTGCCCTGCCATTTCACCGGTAAGTTCAGCAACTACGCCGTCGATTTCCGATACGGTAATATTTGTTGCATTGATATTTTTAGTCTTTAACAATTGACGGATATCGTTAACCGTTTTAGTCGTATCCAACTTGTCAACATATGTTTGGATACGCACAACGCCCGTTATTGTCATAGGCAACATACCCTGCTTACCCACCGTATACGAAGCAAACTGCAAGTTGTCGCCGTATTCGGCTAGGATAGCGTCGGTTGCCTGCTTGGTTGCGTCACGCGCTTCGTCCAGCGTTGCCGCACCGTTAAAACGCAAGTTGACTTCGATTACGCCCTTGTCGACGCTAGGCAAAAAGTCCACGCCCGTAGTAAACACAAGCCCTACGCTTGCGCCGAATATTACAAGTGCCAACACGCACACCAGTACGCGTTTGGTAAGCACCTTAGATAAGATAGTTGCATAACCGTTTTCCATACGGTACAAAACACTGCGTTTACGCTCTGCTCGGTCGACGGGCTTTTTGTTTTTCTTTTTGCGTTTGCCCTTGTTATTTTCGGCAGTTACGTCCGAATTTGTTTCGGCAGTTATGCAGGGAACTGCCGTATCGGATTGCTGTGCATTACCGTCTTTGCTTATTGCTTCAACTGCCGTTCCGTCAAACAACGGTTGTTGTTTTCCGCGCGGTTCGTTATCCTCGAAAGTGCCTATAAACACTTTGTTGCCGTTTTTATCCTTTTTGTAACGGGGACGGGGCGAACGGTTGTAAATTAAATGATACAGCGACGGTATTACCGTTACAGCCACTATTAACGACATTATTATTGCAAACAATACAGCCCACACAAGGTCGTAGAAAATTTCGCGGGTTAAACCCTTTGCAAACAGAATGGGGAAGAACACGCAAATATTTGTAAGGGTGGAAGCGAGCAATGAACCGGCTACTTCACGCGTGCCGTTAAGACAACTGTCGAATACGCTGTCGCCAAAATCGCGGCGTTTAGTAATGCTTTCCAACACTACTATGCTGTTGTCGACAAGCATTCCTATGCCTACGGCAAGTCCGCCGAGCGATACCATATTAAGGGATATTCCCATTGCCCAAAGTCCTAGTAACGCCACAAGCACCGACAACGGCATTGTAATAGACACAACTAGCGACGAACCGATTTTGCCGACAAACAAATAGATTACAAGTACAGCCAAAACTCCGCCTATTATTATAGACGTCAAAACGGTCATTATACTGTCGTTAATGAACTCCGCCTTGTCATCCAACAATACGATGCTGCCCGAAACTTCCATTTGGTCTATGGCTTTTTTAACCGCCGTTACAACTGCCGTGGTATTGGCGTCGGCAACGGCGTACACTTCCAACGTTACTGCAAGTTTGCCGTTATACTGCGAATACGCATCGTATGCGGTTAACGTTTGAACCTTGCCAACATACGCCACCGGCACTATTAGCTTGGACGCATCGTCGGCGAAGTCCGTAATACGTATAAAGCGAACAGTATCAAGCGTCGGTGTTATACCGAACGTTCCGTCGTCAAGCCCTAAACGGTTGTACAAAGTAATAAGTTCGTCGTCGTCAAACACGCGGTACAATCCGTACGTGTAAAAGTTTTGTTTAATTTGTTCATCGGTTAATTGCAAAACATTGCCGTTGTCGTCTACAAGTTTGCCGTCGTCGTCAATTAATCTGCCAAAACCGTTTATTTTAAAATTAACGCCGTTAATGCTTACGATTACGTTTTTATCGTCGTCGCGTTCGACGGTTTTGCCGTTAACGTACTTGGCGTTACCGTCAACGTCTACGTGCGCTTGTTTTACTTCGGTTAAAACTTTTACTATGCTTTCCTTGTTTTCGACGTCGGCATTGAAATTTTCCAAACGGATAATATGTATAACTTGCGGAGACATTAACGCCGCAAAGTCGTTGCCTTGCGCGGAATTGACAAACAGCGAAGCAAAAAGTTCGTCGGATATTACGGGGTCGCTTGCTTCGTTAGGATTTTGTTCCGCTTGACGCACAGTATCGATAATTTGTCGGTACGCAACGGTATTGACGGAATCGGCAAATTCGCACACGTCCTGTGCTTGTTCGTGCGTGAACGTTTCGCGATTGCACGCATTTTCACCGCTTGTTTCGCAGTTTTCGTGAGTTATGTCCGAATGTAAAATATCCAAACCGTAATAATACTGCGTGTCGTATTTGTCGGGAGTTCCGTCGGGATTGTACACCGTAACGTAGGTTACTTTGCCGCCGTCTTGAAACAAGTTTGCAAAGTGTTCGTAAGGTATGTCATTTTCAAGTTCCGCCGCTTCCATACAGCTACGGAACAACACTAATTTGTCCCAATCGTCCTTTAACGTGCCGTCCTTTGCTCCGTCCTGCAACCATTTAAGCACGTCGTACGACAAGCCTAAATTACCGTTTTCCGCAAGGGCGTGCAAATCGTCGTCGGTCATGTTTACAAACTCGTCGTTTTGAACAAGACTAGTATTAATGGTATGCCACATAAGGCGCAAACTTTGACTGCTGTTTTGACGCAACAGCGCCATTAGCGATTTAATACTTGAAAGACTGTTTTGCTGTTCTTCCAGTTCATCGGCGGTTTTACTTTCAATTTCGTCGATAACGGTACGCGCGTCCAAGGCTTTACTTACATAGTCGTTAAATTCGTCCAACGTACAAGTAGCGTAAGCATTGACTGCCGTTTTAAGAGTTGTGAGCGAACCCAATACGCTTTCGCCTAAATCCATAGATACGGGCAGTTGCATTATTTGCAGTATGCTTGTAGCGTCGCTTGCGTTACGTACCGAAACAACCGCCCCGTTTTGCAGTATAGTGCCTAAGGGTAAATTTAGATTTTCCTGCGACAATGCTTGAACTATTGCAAGGGCAGTAATATCCAAACCTTGCAAAGCGGTAATTTGAATTTGCTTTTCCGGCTTGCCCATAACGGACACCGAACCTACGCCTTCGATTGCGCGTAGTTTGGTTGCAAGCAATTCCGCTTCGTTTGCAAGCAGTTCAACGTCGTTGTTATCATTAAACAACGATATTGTAGCCGCAGCCGTCCCGTTCATATCTATTTTACTAAACGTCGGATCGTTACACGCTTGCGGAAGTTGAACTGTTTTTAAAGCGTCTTCGATGTCGTCGATTTTTTTGTCCAAGTCGGTGCCGTAATCGAACGTCAAGATGCACACCGACACATTGTCGTACGATCGGGTATCGAGTTCGGTAATACCGGGGATTGTTTTGAATACGTTTTCCAATTTGTCGGTCACGTCCGTTTGCACACTGCTTGCGGCAGCGCCGGGATATATTGCCGTAACGCCCAACATAGGCATTTTGATATTGGACAGTAAGTTTGTGGACATATCCAACGTTGCCAACACGCCGACTGCCAACAATATTATTACCAACACACAAACCGTTACGGGACGTTTAACACTGGTTTTAATAAGCGATTTCATATTTACCTCTTATAGTTGCGCTTGTTTGGCGCAACGTGACAAGTTTATAAGCAATATACAGATTATATCACTAAACTTACAGCAAACTTAATGCATTAAATTAATATCACTATTTTACACAATTCAATAAAAATTTGCAATCGATATAAAATAAGTAAGTTTTAGCACCGCTTTATTTTGTAAGAAAACTACTTTTTGATCAACAGCATTTACGATAACACACAAAAAAACAACCCGTCGGCATAAGCCGAAAGGTTGTTTTAAGGAGAGTATGACACGATGTTTCAACATCGAGTGAGTGTCAAACGACAAGTACTAGTCGATTGTAATTGCGTGTTTAATTTGCTCGGGCTTTTCCTTGGGGATAGTGACGGTCAAAACGCCGTGTTCGTATTTTGCCTTGATTTGCTTTTCGTCGACGTCGCCCATATAGTAACTGCGCGAGCAACTTACGGCGCGTTCGCGACGGATGTACTTGGTGTCGTTGTCCGCTTGCTTTTTAGCGGAAATAGTGATGTAACCGCTTTCGAACTTCAATTCGATGTCCTTTTTGTCAAAACCGGGCATTTCCACTTCCATTACGTAGTCCTTGTCCGTTTGACTGATATCGGTTTTCATAAACGTGCTTTCCTGATCCATATAAAAGGGACGGAAAAAACTTTCAAATGCGTCTTCGAATAAATCGTTGCTTCTGCGTGTAGTGATATAGTTTTTCATAGTTGTTAACTCCTTTTTGTTTAAATTATTATCAAGGGTAAGCATTTATATACATTGCAAATCGTTTTTTAAGGTTATTTTTAGCAATCTATTGACTGATTTGTTAGCACTCTTACTCATTGATTGCTAACATTATACCATATCATACGCGTTTGTCAATAGTTTTTGTGAAAATTTTTAAATATTTTTTTAAAATAATTATCAAATTTAAACAATTTCAAGCAGGAAAAACAAAAAAAACCGCTTAAAGCGGCTTAAATGCAGTATGTATGTTATATTGATTTCAATTGCACAAGGTTAATTAACGATTGCTGCAATTTTTAATAAAGGATACTTGATTTATTATGCGGTGGCAATAACGCAATGCGTAATACGTAATTGAGGCGACGCACTTTATATGTCATGTTGAGTAAGCAACTTAGTTGCGCATCGAAACATCTAGGGACACAGTATGTATGATTATTGCTGGTTCTTAGATCCTTCGACTCACTGCGTTCGCTCAGGATGACATATATTCTCAATGCGCAATGCAGAATGCGTACGTGACCTAGGCAAAACGTAAGCCCAACAAAGTATTGCGAAGTTTATACGGACTTAGGTTACATAGCCTTACTTAAATAATCTTCGATAAACGGCTGAATGTTACCGTCCATAACATCGTTGATATTGGCGTTTTCGAAGTTTGTGCGGTGGTCTTTTACAAGAGTGTACGGGCAGAACACGTAACTGCGTATTTGACTGCCCCATTCTATTTTTTTAACTTCGCCCTTTATGGACGCGGCTTCTTCCATTTGTTCGCGTTCCTTTAATTCGGCTAGTTTGCTTTTAAGCATTGCCATTGCTTGGTCGCGGTTTTGCATTTGACTGCGCTGAGTTTGGCAGGATACCACAATACCCGTAGGCACGTGCGTAATGCGTATGGCGGATTCCGTCTTGTTAATGTGCTGACCGCCTGCCCCGCTGGAACGGTATGTGTCTATTTTTAAATCCTTGTCGTCAATCACTATGTCGTTATCCTGCGGCAATTCCGGCATAACTTCGAGCGAAGCAAAACTGGTGTGGCGGCGTTTTGCCGAATCGAACGGGGAAATACGCACCAAACGGTGAACACCCTTTTCCGCTTTTAAGTAGCCGTAAGCGTTAACGCCGTTCACTTGGAAAGTAACGGATTTAATACCCGCTTCTTCACCGTCGAGAAAATCAAGCACTTCCATTTTGTAACCCCTGCGTTCGACGTAACGGGTGTACATACGGTAAAGCATTTGTACCCAGTCCTGCGCTTCGGTACCGCCTGCACCTGCGTGCAAGGTTAATATGGCGTTATTTGCGTCGTACTTGCCGCTAAGCAATGTTGCAATGTGCAGTTCGTTAACTTCCTGCATAATGGACGTAACTTCGTTTGCCGTTTCGGCAAGCATTGTTTCGTCGTCGGCGCACAAGTCCAGTAAGTCGTAGACGTCTTGCAAGCGTTTGGTTAACTTGTTATAACCATTAATTTTGTCTTCGATATTTTTAGCCCGTTGACTTACTTGCTGTGCGTTTTTTACGTCGTTCCAAAAGTCTGCCTTGTGCTGTTGCTCGGTCAATTCGGCAAGTTCGGCTTGAAGTTTGGGCAAATTAAGACTTTCCTCCACGCCGTTAAGCTTGGCGGACATTTCGCGTATATTTTGTTTTAAGTCGTCAATTTGTATCATAAAATTATTTATTTGCTTTATCCGCTTTGCGTTGAGCGCGTTTTAACGCGTACTCTTCCTGCTTAGTTAAAGGTCTGTCCGCTTCGGGTTTAGAGTCGTCGTTTTGCGCCGACGCTTGATTTGCTTGATCCTTAGCATAGCAACAGTTTTTGTACTTTTTGCCGCTTCCGCAAGGACAAGGTCCGTTTAATGTTTTTTCGGGATTGATATTTTCGCTTTGCTGAACGCTGCTGCGCAATTCCTGACGGATTACTGCAAACGTCAACATACGTATTGTTTGTATTTTAATTTGATCGTTAAGCTTTTCAAACATTTCGAACGCTTCCTTTTTGTAAACCATTAAAGGATCGTGCTGTCCTATTGCTTGAAGCCCTACGCCTTGACGAAGGTCGTCCAATGCGTCAAGGTGATCCATCCACAAGTTGTCGATAGTACGCAGCAATACAAAACGTTCGTCAGATGCGAACGGTACAGCGTTGCCGACAGGTTGTTCGTTGTAACGATCGTTCAAATATTCCTTGCACTTTTCCGCAAGCATATCGCACACCTGGCGTGCATTGGATACGTTATCGGCTGTTAATATCGGTTGTTCTAAATCGAAGTAGTACGCAAGTTTTTCGTTTACTTTGTCCAAGTTCCACTTGGATACGTCCAGTTCGCTTTCGCATGCGTCGGCAAGCGCAAGGCGCGCATATTCGTCCGCCATTGCGATGATATCGTCGTGGACGTTTTCGTTATCCAAAATGCGGTTGCGTTCCTTATAGATTTGCTTGCGTTGCTGATTGTTTACGTCGTCGTATTGAAGT
>CARAIG010000070.1 GCA_948938605.1 uncultured Eubacteriales bacterium | reverse complement strand
CAAGAGACCCGTTTACGGGCAACTAATAATCCTGTGCATGGCTGGCAGGCCAATAAAAGACGCACTTGTGCGTAGCCTGCAACATTAGGGCTATGCCCGAAAATGCAAAGCCACCCGCTATGCGGGTGGATGCTTACTTATTTAAAGCAAAATAAGGAGAATTTTATGTCGCTATATCAATGTTCGGAATGTCACAATCAAGTAAGTACAAACGCCGAGGTGTGTCCACATTGTGGAAATATACTAAAAAAATCTGAAAACCAACCAATACAATATGAAAATAAAACAATGCACGTTACATGTTGGGGATTGGGCGGTTCGGACGCAATAGTTCGTAAACTCGAATCCCGGCATTCAAGCACCATTGCGTAGTATTCCTTGCCGGCAATATAGTAAGGAAAACACAGCGAATATGCGCCTAAATTGGTTTGCCCGTTTTCGCTTACGGTGGATATTAACGTCGTAGGCATAGGGAAAAACGACGACGTTTGGTAAAAGTTGTCTACTATACGCAATTCTTTTAATTTACTCATTTTACACTCCTTTTTAACTCTTCTAAATATTTAATCATATTTGCGATATATTATAATTATATCAAATTCAGCCTACAATTGCAATATACAATTACGCGCAAGTTATTCATTTATATGTTAAAAATTGGGTATTGCAATTAATGCCAAATTATGATATAGTAATAACAGAACACAGCAAGGAGCAAAATATGTTTGGACTGCTTGGATTTTTCGAGGGAACGACATCGGGCGACACACCTACTAAAATGCCCGGCGAACACGTTTTTAAAACTATCGAAGGTTACTTCGATATCATTGTAAACTATTTAATACTTGCAATCGAACTTGTAGGCGTAATTATACTTTGTTATGCAATAGTTTCCGCAATAGTCGGACTGATTAAAAGACAAAAACACGTCCGTCTTAAACTTGCCGAAGGCATTGCCCTTGCATTGGAATTTAAAATGGGCGGGGAATTGCTGCGTACCGTAATTGTGCGCGAATGGAACGAACTGTTGATACTAGGCGCAATTATACTGCTGCGCGCGGCATTGGCGTTCCTAATTCAGTGGGAAATTAAAATCGAGCGCAAAAACGGCGCTTTGACGGACTTGGAATTGCACGACATCAAAACACCGTTGACGAACGATATTGAACAACCCAAAAAGCGCAAAGGAATTTTCGGCAAAAAAGACGATACCGACAAGACCGAACAACAATAGATATTTTTAAAATTACGGCAAACAATAAAAATGTTTGCCGTTTTTTTTAGCAAAAAGGTTGACGGTTAATTGCAAAATATTTACATTTTGCGCTTGGTATAATATAATATTCAAATAGGTAACGACGTAGCGGGACGCAGTGATCTGCTTACACTACTACCCGCTACCAAAAGGAATACGCTATGAAAAAATTTAATTTGCCAAACTTTAAGCACAGCAACATTAACATATCGGCAACCCTTGCGGAGTTTTTGGGCGCGCCCAACCGCAACGCCACACTGCCGCTACTTAAAGCCGAACTAGCCAAAGGTTACAAAAACATTGTGTATATTTGCTTTGACGGAATGGGAATATATCCGTTGGAACAAAACTTACCTAAAACGGACTACTTGCGAACCAACATAAAAGATGTGCTGACGTCGACGTTTCCTTCCACAACTACGTGCGCAACAACGTCGCTTATGACAAACAGATTGCCGCTTGAACACGGTTGGTTCGGTTGGAGTATGTATTTTGAACAACTTAAACGCAACATATGTATTTTTTTAAACACCGACTACGAAACCAACGAAGCAATCGACACAAGCAGTGCGTCACCGCTTGAACAATACCCGTACTTTTTTGACGAAGCAACCAACGGCGAATACGCAATTAACACTGTTTTTCCCGTTTTTGTAAAACCTGCGCACCCCGAACGCAACATTGCTTGGAACTTCGATATGGAAAAATTTTTCGAGCATATCAAGGACATTTGCGCAAAAGACGGCAAACAGTTTGTTTACGCATATAACAACGAACCCGACCACTCGATGCACGAGTACGGCGTGACGTGCGAGCATACAAAGGAAATACTGATTGACATATCCGCTAGACTGCAACGGCTTGCGGAACAAACGCCGAACACGCTGTTTATAGTAACTGCCGATCACGGGCAAATAGACGTTGCGGGTGACGTTAATTTATATGAAGATACGCAGTTGTACGGTATGTTGGAAACGCTGCCGTATATGGAACCGCGCGCTATTGCCTTCCGCGTAAAGGACGGCAAAAAAGAAGAATTTGCGCAATACTTCAAATCGAAATACAGCGATGACTTCGAACTGCACGAAAGCAAGGAGTTGATTGAATTGGGATTTTTCGGCGACATTGGCAACAAAGCGCCGTTGCTGGGCGACTACATTGCAATAGGTACATACACTCACAAACAAGCGCAGTTTTTGCCGCCGGACGATTTGACTTTTAAAGGACACCACACGTCGTTGACAGAAGAAATGCTAGTGCCGTTGATTTTGATAGGTGACAAATAAATCACAGTACAAAAACAAAAAAACTTTTAAATGCAAAATACGCAGAGACTTAAATGCTTCTGCGTATTTTTGCTATCTGTTGTCTGCAAAACAAACTTACAAAATTTCCCAAACAAGCGTAACGGCGTCGGTAACGTCGATTTTGTCGGGCTGAATGTCCATTGCAGTACATTTAAGGGCAACGCGGTTTTCGTCCGCTTTGTATGCAGTGGGCGAAACTAAATGTAAATCGCCCCAACTGTAATCGATATTTTGTATTGCACCCAATTTAACGCCTGCGGACTTTGCCAAAATTTTTGCCTTTTGCGTTGCGTTGTCCACTGCCGAAGCAAGCAGCGATTCGCTTACGGCATTTTTATCCTTGACGGAAAATTCAATGGAAAACCTAGGATTAGCTTTGCAAGTAGATACAGCTGCAAGCACTTCGTTAAGTTTGTCCATATTAAAGTCAAATTCCAACTTTAACGAATGGTTGACTTCAAAGCCTTTAAATACGCTTTGATAATTACCGTTACTGTCCCTTTCGCTTTCGTAACGGGAGTGAACGTTAAAATCCGTTGTTTTTAAATCGCTCTTTTTAAAACCTATATGCAACAACGCCGAACGTACGCTTTCCATTTGTTCGGAAGCCGCCGCCATTGCTTCACCGTACTGTTTGTTTAACGCCGTAAGCGACATACCGATTACCGTTAAATCGGGTTCGACGCTTACTTTGCCCATACCTTTAACAACAAGTGTTTTATTCATTTTTTCCCTCCAAACCGTTTATTATTGACACAATATATAATTTGCGTCAACGTCGAGCAACTTGCATAAGTTGGCAAGAGTTTCAAGCGAAGGCATTGCACGACCTGACACATACTGCTGTATGGTTTGTTGCCTTATGTTCAATTTTTCCGCAATGGCTTTTTGAGTCATTCCGCTTTGCGATATAACTTCTGCTATTCGTAACTGTATACTTTGTAATGTAATCATATTGCACCTCTTTTAATATTATACAGGAAATACCTGTTAAATGTTTGACAAACAGGCATTGCCTGTTATATATTGGTAAGAGTACAATATTCGATAGAAAAGGAGTAGATAATGTCTTTAAAAACTACGAAAAACAAAATTTTAAACGACTGCATAAATTGCGCATATTGCGTTAAGCATTACGGAAATTTAGACGGTAAATTTTACCTAATTGGTGGTTGCATACACTGCGTCAATTCGAATTTAAAATTAACGGAAAGCAAAAAGCGGATAAACAATATAGTTAAATGCGAGTATTGGCAACCCGAACAAATACAAATTGATGACCGACGCAAAAGCATAGTTCAAAGACTTTGTAAAATGGCAGAACAAATTGACGGCATTGCGCAAATATTAGAAGAAGATAACAAAAAATAAACATTGCTTAGTTACGGACGAAACATCTAGGTACACAGTATGTACGATTATACATTGGTTCTTAGATCCTTCGACTACGCTCAGGATGACATAATTTGGTGTTATTTTTCGCTCAGGATGACATATTTTAATGCAATATGCGCCTTTTTTAATGCGTAATGCGTAGTGCATAATTGCGGTGACGTTTAATTTAATTTTGCGGTGGGCAAGAGTCTGCCCACCCTACCGGATTGCTTTGCTTCGCTCGCAATGACGGTTACTTTATGCACTGTTTCCTAGATCCTTCGACGCGCAACTTCGTTGCTTGCTCAGGATGACATAAAGGGACCACTGGCTTTAATGTCGTCAATAGAGTAAATAAATATGTTTAACGGCATAGATTGCGGTAGATACAAGGCGGGCGCGGATTTTGCAACAGGAGCGTACTGTACGCCAATCAAAATAATATTTACTGAACCAAACTATTTGAAGACACTGACGAATTGCAGATTGTGCACTTTTGAATACTTTGACAAGAAAATATATCAAACACCATTTTATAATTATGAACAAACCTATTTGAGCGTGTAAAAGCGAGCAAGACAAGGCAAACAAACTAAAAAAGGAACGCAATATAGTTTGTTAAACCAGTATATTTGAAAGCGCAGGCGGATTGCAGATTGCGTACTTTTGAATGCTTCGACAAGGGAACGTATACCAGACAACATTTTATATAATTATGAATTAGCCTATTTGAGCGCGTAGAAGCAAGCAAGACGAGGCAAACAAACAGCCCGCAAGGGAGCGTATACAGACATACGTGACCGAAGCGGGCTGTGAAGTTTAACAAAGTATTGCGACGCTTATACGCGTTCAAATAAAAAAAGCCCGCGCTGAGGCGCAGGGATTTTGTTTGCTTGTAATCAGAATAGTAAAGCGTTTTAACACATTCTTGGGTTTTGCTTGTTCTTTTTTCCAGTGTATCAAGCAAACACTGTTTTTCCGTAAGTGCTTCCACTTACTTGACTTGGATTCGTAGAGTCTTTCCTCTACTCCCTTAAAGGAGGTGATCCAGCCGCACCTTCCGATACGGCTACCTTGTTACGACTTCACCCCAGTCATCAGTCTTACCTTCGACAGCTCCTCCCTTGCGGTTAGGTCACTGGCTTCGGGTACTCCTAACTCCCATGGCGTGACGGGCGGTGTGTACAAGACCCGGGAACGCATTCACCCCGACATGCTGATTCGGGATTACTAGCAACTCCGACTTCATGTGGGCGGGTTGCAGCCCACAATCCGAACTGAGACTATCTTTATGAGATTAGCTCCACCTTGCGGTATTGCGACTCTTTGTAATAGCCATTGTAGCACGGGTGTAGCCCAGAACGTAAGGGCCGTGATGATTTGACGTCATCCCCACCTTCCTCCGTGTTAACCACGGCAGTCTATACAGAGTTCCTAACTTAATATTGGCAACTGTATATGAGGGTTGCGCTCGTTGCAGGACTTAACCTAACATCTCACGACACGAGCTGACGACAACCATGCAGCACCTGTTTTCGTGTTCCGAAGAAGGGT
>CARAIG010000069.1 GCA_948938605.1 uncultured Eubacteriales bacterium | reverse complement strand
CCAATGTTTCCTTTCTTCATTATAATTAAAAAACCAACATAATTAAAAAACCCAACAAAAAAAGGGAGCTACGCAAACAACGTAGCTCCCTTTTATATTTAATGAATTTAGTTAGTTATTTTTTGATCGTCTCAGGTTGATCTGTATCTAAAATCTTATCATTCGCAGCATTGATTACTTTCTTGCAGTTGCTGCAAATATAGATACCCTGAGTTTCAACCAAATCAAGACCTTTATTCTCTGTTCCGCAATTCGGACATATCTTCTTAGTCATTTTGATTACCTTCCTTGTTTTGAATTTTATCATATTTTAGGGCGAAAGTCAACGAGCTTTACGGCCCTATCACAACAATGCAATAACACTGCTCTTTTTTATGAACGGTTCTTCCCAAAACCGAGAATCCCAAGAATTATGCCTATTATCTCCCATCACAAAATAGCAGCCTTCCGGTACAGTGTAATTGATACCTTCCACTTCAATCTCTTGCCCTCCAACACCGATAATGCGCTTAACCAGAACGTCGTCCTCATGTTGGAAAACTATTATGTCCCCCTCTTGCAACGTGCCGTAGATTCGTGTACCGAATATTACACTGTTTGTCTTCAATGTAGGTTCCATAGATGCCGACGGTACAAAGCCTATAAAAAATACCGTCTTAAACAAAATTAAAACCCCAATGAATACAATCACCGGGATTAGAAATATCATTCGCTTTTTCACGCTAAGCCTCCTATTAAATTTTTTTCATCGCTTGCTTTGTCCTCAGCAGCTTTTCACTTTCTTTTATTACCAGATTGCAATAATACTCGCCGAGATATCCTATATGCGCTTGAGATAATGGTGCATTGATTATATTTGCCAGCCACATATACGCTTCTTGGCGTGTCATGTATCCACTAATATGCAGCTTGTCAAAATGTTTATGTGCAGTATTTCTTAGCGCTCGCAGTTTATGATCCGCCATCGTGCCCATTGGAGTTTTTGTACCAGGATGAACACGCACATAGGCATCACACTCAGGATAATGCGAACATACATAAAGCATTGTACCCTTGCTGTTATTTTTATAGATACCTTCTGCGCTGCGATATACAACCGTACCTCCGCAATAAGGACAACGTAGTGCGCTGTAGTTTGCTGACTTCTTTGCTCCTTTCTTCTTTTTATTACAATTCATAGTCGTACTCCTTAGATTTTACCGTAAAAGCTACAAAAATAAATACAGAGCCAGGACCGACGCAGATTAGTCACTTGCGTCCCTGACTCTGTACTATTTGCAAGCCTCACGGCTTCGATTCTCAACGAGTCGCGCCATTGTGGATTCGCTCATTGCGCAAAATCCGTAACGATTCCCCACCCCTTCATGAGCAGGTCTAACGCTGTGAATTCCCAACGTATCGAGAGCCTGGGCGCAACCCCTTGCTGTGCTTATAATATAGCATAACAGTATTTTATTGTCAAGCCTTTTGGGAAACTTTTTTCTATTTTTCGACAAAATATTGTCCGAAAGTTTTGATTTCGGTATTACAGTTTCCTATACTGATTTTATAGGGATTTCACCAGTTTCTTGATTAAATTTTAATGTCTCCTACATTTTTTAATGAATAAGAAGACACTGCCGCCCGCTGCTGCAAGGACGCATATTACGATAAGAGCGATAATTCCTCCGTCCATTTTATATTTCAACGTAAAATTATATTCGTTTGTGTTGCCAGCTTCGTCGGTTACTACAACGCGGTATTCGCCGTACTCTTTAAGCTCGCTTCCGAGTTCGTATTCGATAAGCTCGCCGTCCTTAAAGATGTCAACCGTAGCCTGTTCGGAAAGGTTGTCGAGCGTAACGGATTTGCCCGAAACGCCGCCGTTTTTCACTCCGATAAGGTCGAGCGTAGGCGCAGTGTTGTCGAGTTCAAGAACGAAAGAATAAGTCGTTCCGTCCGTTTCTGCCGTAACGATATAAACTCCGCTTACAGTAAAGTTTAAGCGATTGCCGTCATGCAAAACTTCTTCGCCGTTGCGGTCGATTTTGAGTACGGAAACATTCTCGCCGAGTGTGTAATCAAGCGTCGTTTTTATGCCTTTTACAATTCGGAATTCAAATGATTTTTCATTGCCGTAAACATCGCGCAATACGAATTTATAGTAACCTTCGTCGTCGAGAGATTGCCCGAATTCATAGTCCAAAACCAAATTATCTTTGGTTACGGTTGCGGTCAGTTTTTCGCCGTTTGTAACTTGAACATTGCCGTTCGATATGAGTCCGTCGCCGACGTTCGCCGAGTATGAAACGCTCTTGTCAATAGTGATTGAGAACGTAGTCGTATTGCCGAATTCGTCGTTTATGCGGAACGTATAATAGCCTTCATCGGAAAGCACGTCCCCGAACAAATAATCGAAAGGCTCGCCGTTTTTAGTAAGCGTAACAGAAAGGTCTTCATTGTTGAAAACGGCAACCGTATCGCTGGTTACTTCGACGTTCTGCACAGGCTGATTACCCATAACGACATAATAATCGAGCGTCTTGTCAATCGTAAATGTTTTTGCGAACTGCGTTCCCAAATCGTTCGTCGCCGTAACGATATAAACGCCTTCGGTGGAAAGGATTGCGCCGTTTTCAATCGTTACGGATTCGCTGCCGTTCAACGAATAGACCACGCTTTCAATGTCGCTTTCCGACCAAGACACGGTAACGTTCTTGTTCGTAGTTGAGCCGTCCGCAACGGTCAAATCGAAGTTAGGTGCAAGTGTGTTAACGATAAATCCGTAATCGGAATAATTCTCGTTATCGGTCAAACGAAAAAGGCGAATATCATAGATTCCGCTGTTTTCGTCGGTCGCATTAAAGAACAATTCGCCGCTGTAATCGGTGGTATATGCTTGTCCGTCTTTGGTAACGACAGCATAGTATTTTTCGTTGTCAAATGTAAAAGTAACATCGGATTTCGTTTTGCCGCCGTTTTCTACGCCGATAAGTTCGCCTTCGGGCAATGCTTTAACAAACACATATTCTTTCGTAATAGTACGTCCAAAGTTGTCGCGCAGGGTAAGAACATAGGTTCCCGCACGGTCGAATGTGTAATTCAGAACGCTTGCGGATATACCGTCAAGCAGCACGCCGTTTCTGCGGACTTCAAGGAATACAAGCGTGTCAAAACGCTGTTCAAGTGTGATTGCCAAATCGAAAGCCGTATCATCGGCGTTATTTTTTACCGTGATTGTCGCAGGATTGCCGACGATAAAGACAGTAAAGGAATATCCATTGCCAAGTCTGTCATAGACGGATAGCAGATATTCGCCGCCCACAGTCAAACAAGGCAATTCGTCGCCGTAAGTGTAGTAATTTGTTTTGCCGTTGTTCTTTACGGAAAGCACCGACCATTTATCGGCGTCCAAAATTGCCTTTACGTCAAAACTTTCGTAATAGTATGCCGCTATTCCTGTAAGCCCGTCTTTTGTAATGCACAATTCGGTTTCCGAGCCGTTGCCATAAATAGTTGCGGTTACTTTCAGTTCGGGTGCAATCAAGTCTAAAAATCCGTAGAATACGGTTGCATTTCCCGCTTCGTCAAGTTCCGTAAATTTATACAAACCGCCTACGGTTACTTGTGCATCGAACGCAATGCCGTATTCAATTTTTATTCTCGTTCCGCTTGTTCCCATAAGTTCTGCAAACATTTCCGAGCCGTCTGTTCTTTCAAACACAAATCCATTGAGAACGGGTGCGCTTGCGCCGTCCGGCGCTGTAAATACATTGTCGCTCATACTGTCCGCAGGATTGCCGTAAACATTGTCGCCGTCAAGGGTAAAATAGTTAACGGTTGAAACGTTGTTCTTTGCGTAATAGGCTATAACACCGTTTAACCTTTCGCGGTTAAAATAATACAGTCTGCTGTCGGGATTAGCTTGCGATTTATAAAGCCAATAAGTGCCTGTGCGAACTTCGTCGCCGCCTACGACAAGGTGGTGTTGATTAAAGTCTTCTAATCTATCGAGTGAAAGAACGGTTACATTCGCTTTGAACTCCTTATCACAAGCGAAAGCAAGCGCTTCGTTGTAATCGGCGAAAGAATAGTTCTTTCCGTCAAATTTTACGACATACCACCTCGTAATCATTTTCGGTTGCGACTGCAATTTATCCGCATTATATGTCGGTGCTATCGTGTCAATCGTTACGCTATATGTTGCCATGTTTTGAGCGGAATCGGTCAATCTGAATGTATATGTTCCGTCTTCGGAAAGCACGGTATTTTTCGTATAAGAAGAACCGTTTACGGTCGCTGTAAGATTTCCGTCCCAGGTAAAGTAAACTTTTCCGTTCGTAATCGTCCCGCTCCCGATAGAGGCATAGTTAGCGTACATTTGACCTGTCGGCGGAATGGTATCAATATGTGCCGTGAACGTGCTTTTATTGTTTGCACGATCAGTCAATATCACGGTGTAAGTTCCGTCTGCCGTTAAGGTTCTGCCGCTTGCGTAAGTGTTATATTCGCCACCGTTGTGAGAATACGTTGCGGTCGTTCCCGTTTCGGTAAAGTGGAAAGAGAGCGATTTATTCGTATATCCACCGTTCGGTAAATTCGTTCCGTCGCTTTTCCAATTACCTGTGGGCGCGAGTTTGTCTATGTAGACCGTAAATGTACTTTCGTTACCGGCTCTGTCGTTCAAGGTCAGGTTGTACCTTGTTTCCGTTCCGTTTGCGGTTGTAAGTGTTTTACCGTTGCCGCTTTTATACGAAAAGAATTCCGAATTGCCGTTCCATTGCACGGTTGCTCCCGTATCTTTACTGTCATCTATGATAGTGTCGTCCATGAACGATACGGATTGATCCGAGTTAAAGTAAAGCGTCGAACCGCTCGTGTAACCGTTACCGTCAATCATAATGATAGGTTTACTTCGCACGATATGATAAGTAAAATTGCCGACAATTCCCGTTGCGCTCGTAACCGTAATTGTGTAGTGTCTATCCGTATATGCGCTGCCTATCGTTGTATTTGTATTAAGCGTATAGTTGCAAGTCGCTCTGCCGGAAGAAGTATCGCAGGTTACTTTAATTCGGTCGTTTGGATTCAAATATATATCGGTATCAATATTTTCCGATACGCTTAAATCCTTACTGAACGCAAGTTTATCGTTGCGGAAGATTTCAATGTGCGGGGCGGTATTTTCAAGATAGACCGATGCTGTTGCGGATTGATTTCCGCTGCGGTCTACGGCGTAAAAGTAATACCAACCTTCGTCAGAAATTGCGGGAATTATCGTTCCCGAATTGTATTCCGAGTAAACACCGCTCACGGGTGTTTTGTAATATAGTTTTGATAAGCCACTGCCGCTATCGGTTGCCGAATACGAAAAACTCTTGCCTACATAACCGCCGCTCGATACGACTGAACCGTTGGAACTGATTGTGCCTGTCGGGGCAACGCTGTCGTAATAAAATGAGAGCGTATCGGTTGTCGTTCCGAAAGCGTTTTCAGCGTAAAAATAATACCAGCCGTTCGTTGTAGGGATCGTATAAGTGCGGTTTGACGTTGACGTATAAGAACTGCTTGACGGCGTTTTATAATACAGTTTGGAAAAAGAATCGCCATTTGCAGTTACGGTAACGCGCTCTTTTGTATATGAGCCGTTCACTATATCATTATTGCTCGTTACGCCTTTCATTGCCATAGTAACTTTGCCTTTATCAATGGTAAGTGAACCTGTCATATTCGACGTTGCAAACATCATCGAGTTACCGCAATACATATCCATATCGGTCCATTCGTAAGAACGAGATATTTTGATTGTGTATGAGCCGTCGTCCAAGTACACACGCTGATTGCCAAATTCGGACGGTAAAAAATGCAATGTGCCGAAGTCTTGACTTTGCGAACTTTTATACGAGCCGTTTATGTTTATATCTTTGCAATATGTTTCTTCGCCAGTGTACATATCGTATTCAATTCGTCCATTCATACTTGCTGACCATACACTTCTGTTGGAACTATTCATAATACTGAATGTGTAACCTGTTTCCAAGTATAAGTGCGATATAGACGGACGATATAAAGTCTGTGCATTTGTGAAATCTATGTTTATGGAATTAGCATTCAGTTTAATTATGTTCGTGGTTGCCTTAGTTCCTGTATTCTCCGAACAATAAAACTGTATCCCAGTAGTAAACTGCTTACTTTCGGAATACGGCTTAATCGGATTTTCGTCAAACCCTGAATCGAATATATCGTGCTTCGTGTTTTCCATTCCCATAAACGTTTGTACGCTTGCAATACTCGCCGCCGATGCATACAAAGGTTTTACTGACATAAAACCTATTATCCCACATAAAATCATCAAACAAATTAATGTGGGTAATATTAAATATAATTTCATTTTCAGTTTCATAAAAAATCTCCTATTTATAAAATTAATAAGAAGCATCCCGAAGTTCGGGATGCTTCTTCATCTTAAGTCAAATTTTAATATTTTAGTGTCTTTTGTATTTTTTAATGAAGAAAAATAAACCTACACCTACTGCTGCCATGCAACACATTGTAATAAGAGCAATTATTCCCCCACTCATCTTATAACTTAAAACAAAACTATACGTTCTCTCGTTGCCGAGTTCATCGCATACACGAACTTCATAGCTTCCGTATTCTTTAATTTCGCTACCAAGTTCGTATTCGATTTTCTCGCCGTCCTTGTATATTTCCACCGTTCCAGCTTCGGATAAATCAGTAATTGTAACTGTTACGTTACCCTTACCGCCATCCTCAATTCCGTTCAGACTTATAGTCGGTGCGGTAGTATCAAGTGAAAGCATAAAGGTATATTCTTTGCCTTCGGACTTACACACTACGGTATAAGTTCCGTCGATGGTAAAGTTCAGCCTGTTTCCGTCCGCCAAAACCGCTTCACCGTCGCGATCAATGGATACAATTTCCACGCTGTCGCTAAGCGTATAGTCGAGCTTTGTTTTCGTTCCCTTTACAATTTGGAAAGAAAGCGATTTTTCATTACCGAAAGAATCGTAAACTGTAAACTTATAGAAACCTTCGTCTGTGATAGCTGTACCAAGCGCATAAGAATATTCTATGCCATCTTTTGTTGCGATAAGATTTACTTTTTCGCCTGCGCTAATAATTACATCTTCGTTTGAAATCACGCCGTTGCCCACGTTGGCTTCTACATCCACCGATTTGTCAATAACAATAGTGAACGAAGTCGAATTGTTATAATCGTCAGAGATGCGGAAAATATATAACCCTTCTCCTGAAAGCACCTGTCCGAATATAAACTCAAACGGCGCGCCATTCTTACTTACACTCACATACAACGGCTCATTATTGATCACGGTTACATTGCTATTAGTCGTATCAACGCCAAAAGTTTCAGCGTCATTGATAATCACATCATAGTCAAGCGTCCTGTCGATAGTAAAAGTCTTTACACTTACCGTTCCCAAGTCGTTGGTTGCCGTTACGGTATAATTGCCTTCGGCAGTAAGCACCGCGCCGTTCTCAATCTCTACCGCTTCACCACCGTTCAAGGAATAGGTTACGGATACAATGTCCGTCGCCGTCCAAGTTATGGTTACGTTCTTATTAGTTGTCGCTTTATCAGCAACGCTCATACTGAAATCGGGCGCAAGCGTATTAATAACGAATGTGTAGTCTGTGAAGTTTTCCTCGTCCGTAATTCTCGTTAAGCGAATATCATAACTTCCGCTGTTTTTATCGTTAGCCGTAAATACAAGTTTGCCGCTATTTTCTGTTTCTACCGCTTTGCCGTCTTTTGTAACGGCTACGCTATATTTAGAATTATCATAAGTAAATGTTACGTCCGTTTTAGTCTTGCCGTCGCTTTCAACGCCGTCGAGCGTTCCGATAGGTAAAGCCTTGTTGAACGTATATTCCTTTTCAATTACCCGCCCGAAGTTGTCGCGCAGAATTACGGTATAAACGCCGGTGCGGTCAAACAAATACTGAAATTTGTCCGTCGTAACGCCGTTAAGTATTTCGCCGTTTCTCTTAATTTCAAGCGAAACAACCGTATCAAATTTCTGTTCGAGCGTTATGGTAATATCGAATGCCGTATCGTCTCCGTTGTTGTTAAATACGATATTTGCAGGATTGCCGATAATGAATACTGTAAACGAATACCCATTGCCGAGCCTGTCGTAAATCGTAAGCAAATATTCCCCACCGACTTCCAAGCAGGGCAATCTGTCGCCGTAGGTATAGCGTTCAACCCGGCCTCCGTTTTCTACCATAAGCACCACCCAAGTATCGGCGTCCGAAATTTCCGTTACTGCAAAGCGTTTGTAGTAATACGCTGCAATACCCGAAAGTCCATCTTGCGTTACCGTCATTTCGGTAGGCATATCTTCGCCT
>CARAIG010000068.1 GCA_948938605.1 uncultured Eubacteriales bacterium | reverse complement strand
GGTCGAGATGACATACTAAGGTGTATTCATATTCCTTGCCCGTCATTGCGAGCGAAGCGAAGCAATCCAGAATTTAATTTAAAGTCACCTTAATTACGCATTAATTCTATGTCCTCAGCCGAGCAACGC
Source organism: uncultured Eubacteriales bacterium (assembly GCA_948938605.1). Classification (GTDB taxonomy): domain Bacteria; phylum Bacillota; class Clostridia; order Christensenellales; family CAG-314; genus Fimimonas. Next base: position 14,830 of record CARAIG010000068.1, on the reverse strand, counting down.
AGTTGCGAACGCCAATGTTTATGGAGCAAAGCGACAATAAATATTATTTCGACCAAGTGAGAGAAGCGAACGCATGGAAAAATCTAGGCGAGTAATACGAGCCGCACTATAAATGAATTAATTATAAACAATCGATTATTCGTAGGGTGGGCAGACTCTTGCCCACCGCACATTGACCTTATTCGTCATTGCGAGCGAAGCGAAGAAATCCAGAATTGAAATAAACTCAACCTTAATTCCGCATTCCGCATTTCGCATTTCGCATTAAAAATATATGTCATCCTGAGCGAAAAAACACCCATTATGTCATCCTGAGCGGAACGAAGTGGAGTCGAAGGATCTAAGAACCAACAGGATAAATTGTATATACCGTCTTTGCTGAAATCTAGCTAAGCAATCCCCAAAAAACGCGCTAAGCGTTTAACAAAACGAATTAAACATTTCAAAAAAACACTTAGGAGGAAAAACTTTAATGCATTTATTGTTATCGTTGCTTGCTTTCGAAGCAGGCAATATAGACGAAGTCGTCGACATTAGTTTTTTTCAAAAACTTTGGAATTCGATAGTAAAATGGTTTATCGACGACCGCGGCTGGGTTAAAGTGCTTATTTGTCTTGCGGTAATAGTAGTAGGACTTATATTAATTAAAATAATATTAGTCATTTTACGCAAAATAGTTAACCGCGGCAAATTTAAAGGAATAGCCGGCAACTTCATAGTAACTATAATAAAAATTATACTGATTTTTATTTATCTTATTGCAATACTCCGCGTATTGGGTATCGATACTTCCAGTTTTGTTGCTTTGTTTACCGTCGGTACTTTGGCAATTTCCTTGGCTGTTCAATCGGTTATATCCAACTTTGCAAGCGGTATAATTTTAGTAACAAATCACCCGTTTAACGTAGGCGATCTTGTGGAAATTGCGGGAATAACAGGAACAGTCGAAAAAATCACATTGTTTTCCACAATGCTCCGCACTCCCGATAACAAGGAAATTTCCGTTCCCAACTCGTCCGTATCGGGCGGTAACATCATTAACTATTCCGCTAAGGAAAACCGTCGCGTCGACCTTGTGTTCGGCGTTGCGTACGGTTCGGACGTGGACAAAGTCAAACTTACCATTCAATCGGTTTTGGACGAACACGATCTTGTGCTTCACGATGAAGGCTACACTGTAAGGCTTAACGAATGCGGTGCAAGTTCCTTAAACTTCGTTTGCCGCTGTTGGGTTAAAAATGCCGATTACTGGACAGTCTATTTCGACATTAACGAGCGTATGGTCAAGCGTTTTGCCGACGAAGGCATCGAAATTCCTTACAATACGGTAGACGTAAATATCCTTCCGCAAAAAGAAGAAAACGCCGAATTAAAGCAGTCGGGCAAGTCAGCGGATAAAAAACCGTCCGCTAAAAAAGCCGTCGCCGCGGCGGAAAAGGCGCCCAAAAAGACTTCACCCGCTAAAAAGGAAACAGCGTCTAAATCTACCGAAACTAAGTCGAAAACGGTTAAAAAATAACAAATTCGGCATAAATGCGATATACTATTTCACACATAGTATTCCAAAATCACATTTTTTACCGTAAAATACCCCGAAAAATCAATAATTGAAACAAAAAACCGTCCCTTGTGTTATGAACCACAATGGACGGTTTTTTTACTGCTAAATAAATTAAGTGACTGTCCCGTACTCGTCCACCGCACACTTTATTTGCTAGTCGTCCTTAGCCGAGCAACGTAGTTGCGACCGCCACGAGCCAAAGGCGAGTATTGCGAGCGTAGCGAAGCAATCCAGTATTAAATTAAACTCAACTGCAATTCCGCATTACAAAAAGCGCAATTACTCATTAAAACCCTAGGCTAAGCAGCAGCGCATTGTCTATTTGCTTCATCATTTCGGGCGGAAGTTCGCCTATTTTTTCCTTTATGCGGCTTTTGTCTATGGTGCGTATTTGTTCAAGCAGCACAACGGAGTCTTTCGGTAACGGCGTGGTGTCGTGACTCAGTTCTATATGCGTAGGCAATTTTGCTTTTGTCAGTTTCGACGTGGTAGCCGCCGCAATCACCGTCGGACTGTAACGGTTGCCTATATCGTTTTGCAGTACGACGATTGGGCGTACGCCTCCTTGTTCGCTTCCTATTACGGGATTTAAATCCGCATAGTAAATTTCCCCTCGTTTAATCATAATCTGCGCCTCTTTCCGTATTGTTGTTTCCATTGCCGCAAAGTAATTACAGTGCTTGTTTCCGCCGGTTTACGTTTGATGTACGGCGGTAAACTCGTTAACCGTATATTTCCGTTTGGTTTGCGCCGTTGTAAGTACTGTTTACTGCCTTGTGGTTTAGCGCGTGTATTTTTGCGCAGTTTTAAATGTCCCTTTCTTTTACAGACTATGTACTACCCTGCCCAAAATGTTAATGCGCTTGTATTTACATATATTTTTTCCGTATTTGACTGTAAATATACTAAACAGACGCATTCTGCATTACATATTTATGTCATTGCGAGCGAAGCGAAGCAATCCAGTATTAAATTAAACTCAACCATAATTACTCATTACTCATTAAGCATTACGCATTGAGCATTAAAAATATATGTCATCTTGAACGAAAAAATATATGTCATCCTGAATGCAAGATATTTAATGTCATCCTGAGCGAAAAAACATCCATTATGTCATCCTGAGCGGCGCCGTAGGCGTAGTTTCGCCAAAGGACGGCGAATGTTGCGAAGGATCTAAAAACCAGCAGTATTATCGTACATACTGTGTTCCTAGATGTTTCGATGCGCAATTCCGCATTGTTGCTATATTTAAACCCGTTTATTGCATTTACGTCAAACCATTGACATACGCCTTATAAAATAGTAAAATATATATTAATATTTACTTTAAGAAGGTGCTACATAAGTGTTAAATTTACTTGCGGATACGTTTGTATTCGGCAACAAAAATTTCGGGCTTTCAATCGACGCCCACAACCCGTATCTAAGCATATTCGGCTTTGAAATTTACCTTTACGCAATAGTAATAGTAACGGGTATGTGCTTGGCAATTTTGGTAGGCGGGCTGTACTTTAAAAAGCGCGGTTACGATCCTTACGACATTACGATTTATGCTCTTGTAATTATCCCTGTCGGCGTTCTCGGCGCACGTGCCTATGTTTACATTTTCCCTTGGCAAGGGCGCGAAATGGACTGGTCTACGTTCTTTACGGGCTTCCGTGACGGCGGACTGGGTATTTACGGCGGCGTAATTATGGGGTATATTGCCGCAGCGGTCGTTGCCAAAATCAAAAAGCACGATTTCCGCATAGTTGTCGATTCCATTATGCCGGGGTTATTCCTTGCGCAAAGTTTGGGGCGTTGGGGCAACTTTTTCAATCAGGAAGCGCATGGCGAATTTATAACGGCGGACTATTCGGCATTGCCCAATTTTACCGAATGGATATTCGGACCGAACCATCACGGTTTTAACGGTTACGCCGTTTGGATAGACTCGGCGCACGCAGGAGCGCAAGGCGCGGGTTGGTATCAGGCGACGTTCTTTTACGAAAACTTTTGTACTCTTTTAGGCTTTGTTTTGTGCGTTGCGGTGTTAACCCGCAGCAAGCATTACAAGCTCGGTTGGTGCTCGGCATTTTACGGAATTTTTTACGGTATCGTACGTTTGGTTATCGAAGGTTTCCGTACTGACAGTTTGTATTTGTACGTCGGCAAGGTGGAAACGGATATAAAAATTTCCCAACTCGTGTCGGTGTTTGCCATTATATTCGGCGTGGTAACTTTAACTAAAATTTACCGCAAGGAAATGCACGCTTTATACAAAAAACTGTTCAAGTCCGAGTACGACGAAATTGCCAAATCCCGTTGGGTATTGCTGGGCGTTTCAATCGTTTTGCTGGCGGTAGGGGTTACAATGTTGTCGTTAAGCGGCGTCACTAAGGCTCAAAACGGCAAAGGCGGCGAATCGTACTTGATTGCGGGCGTAGTTTTGACCGCTCTTGCAATATATTCGGGGCTGGGCGTTTGGTCGTTATTTGACAGGTTAAAAATATACGATGCAACAACGGGGGAACGCGCCGTCGAGCCCGAACACTGGCAAACCGAAAGGGAACAGTTGTTTACTGCAACGGTTTGTTACGGGGTAATCATAGGCGCATTGTTTGCATTCGGTTTGTTTGCGCTAATCAAGTGGGGCATTGTCGACAAAATTTCCAACGGCACAGTATTGTTTGTTGCTTCGCTCGGCTGCATTGTCGCCATTGCATTAACCAAGTTTATGCCTACGTTAAAACGTCTGCTTGCGTTGAACAAACCGTCGGACGAAACTCCAAGCGGAGTTCAAACGTCTGTTCAAAATGATGACGGAAAGGGTGCCGCACAAAGCGTTGACGGAACAGCCGAAGCGCAAAACAAAGCGCACGGTGCTGTAAAACTAAACAAGTTTTTGCTGTTTGTATTTCCGCCAAAGGTCTACCTTGACTACGGCATATCGCACTTAACGCCTTATGTAGATACGGAAGCGGAAGCTAAAAAAGCTGCCCGCAAGGCAAAACGCAGTGAAAAGAAATAATTTTAAAAATAGTTGTAAGCGCATTATCAACGAGGTATCATTATGCGAAATTTAACACTTTTAACAGACTTTTACGAATTGACAATGATGTACGGTTACTTCCTGCAAGGCAAAACCGAGGAAACCGCTACGTTCGACTTGTTCTTCCGTCCTTTCGACGAAAGCAATTTTTGCATTGCGGCGGGACTGGAACAAGCGGTAGATTATGTACAAAATTTGCGCTTTACTAAGGAAGACATCGACTACTTGCGTTCCACCAAGGCGTTCAACGAACCGTTTTTAAAGTTTTTGTCAAACTTTAAATTTACGGGAAGCATCAAGGCAATTCCCGAAGGTACGGTAGTGTTCCCGTACGAACCGTTAATGGTAATTACCGCCCCCATTTGCCAAGCGCAATTGATGGAAGCGGCTTTACTCAACATAATCAATTTCCAAACATTAATCGCCACTAAGGCACGCCGTATAACCCATGCGGCAAGTCCTGCGGGTGTTTTGGAATTCGGTCTACGCCGCGCACAAGCCCCCGATGCATCTATTTACGGAGCAAGGGCGGCTGTAATAGGCGGTTGTACGTCTACAAGCAACGTCCTCTGTGCGCAGATGTTCGGTATGCCCCCTAAGGGTACGCACGCCCACAGTTGGGTAATGTCGTTCCCTACCGAATTGGACGCGTTTATGGCGTATGCTCAAACGTATCCCGACGGATGTCTGCTCCTTGTGGACACTTACGATACGCTTCATTCGGGCGTGCCTAACGCAATTAAAGTTTTCGATTATTTAAAGCAAAACGGGCACAAACCGCTAGGCATAAGGCTAGATAGCGGCGACCTTGCGTATTTGTCCAAGGAAGCGCGCAAAATGCTTGACGCTGCGGGGCACGCCGACTGTCAAATATTTGCCAGCAGCGACATTGACGAATACGTGCTTATGGCACTGCGCGAACAAGGGGCAAAAATCGACACGTTCGGTGTAGGTACCAAAATGATTACCAGCAACAATACTCCCAGTTTAGGCGGGGTGTACAAACTTGCAAATTTATGCGTTGACGGCAAAGACGTTCCCAAAATGAAGATTTCCGACAATCCCGTCAAGATGACAAATCCGGGAGTAAAAACGGTTTACCGCTTGTTCGGCAGGGATACGAACAAAGCCATTGCCGACGTTATATGTCTTGCCGACGAAGTTATCGACGACACTAAACCCCTTACAATCACTCACCCCGTCGAACGGTGGAAAAGCAAGGAAGTTACAAACTTTTATTTTAAGGAACTGTATATCGACGTGTTTAAGGACGGCAAATTAGTGTACTCTTGTCCCAACGTATACCAACTGCAAAGCGACTGCAAGCAAAGTTTAAACGGCTTTTGGGACGAATATTTGCGTTTAACGCAGCCGCACGCTTACAAGGTGGACTTGTCGGATAAATTGTACGAATTAAAACAACGTCTTATTTCGGAAGACAAAAAAGGTGGCGCTCATGCAATTTAAAAAAGTTTTTCGCGGTTACGATCCACAGCAAGTTGACAAATACATAAGCGAAACTGCCGATAGGGAAGGTGCAACCCGCCGTGCTCAACGCGAGCGTATCGACGAATTGTCGGAGGAAAACTACAACCTTCGCGAACGCATAGTGGAATTGCAGCGCCGTCAAAACGACGTGGCGGAAGCTATGATTGTCGCGCAAAAAGTTGCCGCCGACATCGAACAAAACGCCAAGGATTATGCCGACAGGGCGCTTGTCGAAGCCAAAAAGTTTTATGCTACGTGGCAAGCGTATTCCAAGACCATTGTTGCGTCGTTCACTGACGACGAACTTGCGGCGTTTACTAATTTGGAGCGTAAAATAGGGGACGTTATAGCCAATTACGAAAGTAAACTTAAAGGGGAAATTCCGCCTTCCAAACGCAACTCCGCTCCCAAAATGACTCCCGACGAATTTGTAAAACGTATGGAGCAGGCGGCGGACGAACTTAACGCCAAGTCGCTTCAAGCCGAACAGGACGAGCAGGAAAACCCCGTTAGCGACGAACCTGCCGATTCGGACGCTACCGCAGTATCTGCCGAAAAGGCAAAACCGACTGCGGCAAAGCCGTCAAATAGCAAAACTCACAAGGAAACTAAAAGCGCAAATCCTATTACCCGCGTCGAACAGGCGGCAGGGCAAAGCGTCGACTTAAAGGAACTGTTGCGCCCGCAGCAAAGTTTGGAAGACTTGTGCGCCGATTTGGGCTTAATAGAGTCTGCCGACGATCCCGCCGACGAATAAATGTATCCGTTGTTCATTAAACACTTATTGACAAAGTATTGCCGTTGTGCCGATATAGTTTTAAGTACACACTAATTGTCAGCGAATAATTGACAGCAATCAAACGTTTTACCTATTTAAATTAATAAGTTCAACGTACCAAGGAAGACTATATTTGATTATTAAAAGGAAAAATGCGCCATGTGGGATGTCATACTCGACGCGTTGATAGACAGTTCTATCGCCGCGCCGTTTTTACTTATCATATATTTGCTAATCGAATGGTTGGAACGCAACTCCCGCGCTAAATTCACAACGGTACGTCTGCTCAACGGCAAATTTGCGCCGTTAGTCGCAGGCGGAGTAGGGCTTATTCCGCAATGCGGTTTTTCGGTAATGGCAACTGATTTGTACTGTCAAAACTATCTCAAAATCGGCACGTTGATAGCGTTTTTCGTTGCAACCAGCGACGAAGCGCTCCCCATACTGCTTACTAATCCCAACACTCTAAATATAACTTGGATAGTATTGCTTGTAAAAATCGTCTATGCGGTAATTTTGGGTTACGTAATTAATTTGTTCGACAAGCGCAATTTAAACGCCGTAACTGCCGCCGTAACCCTTGTGGAAGACGAACGCGGACCGCACGATCACAGTCACGAACACGACGGTGACGCCCATTGTCACACAAATGCCGACGAAAGCGACGTTGCGCATTGCGACGGCAATGACGTAAATTCCGACAATACGGAAAACAGCGGCGTATGCGCCGATACCGTTATTCACGTGTCCGACGGTTGCTGTCATCACGATATGACTAGCAAAAGCGGTTTTTGGAATTTCGTCAAGCACCCCGTTTTGCATACGCTTAAAATTTTTGTTTACATTTTTGTGGTTAATGCGGTTTTCGGATTGTTGCTTTACTACTTCGAACAACCTATCAAATCGTTTACCGCAAATTTAGGCTTTGCCCAAAGTTTCGTAACTGCGGCGGTAGGGTTAATACCCAACTGCGCAAGCAGCGTAATAGTTACGGGGATGTATGCCGAAGGCGTAATCGATTTGTCCGCGCTTATTGCAGGGCTTGTGTCTAACAGCGGTATAGCCCTTGCAATACTGTTTAAGGACCGTAACCACGTCAAACGCAATCTTATAATACTTGCCGTAATGTATGTTGCAGGCGTTGTTATAGGCATACCGACATACTTTATATGTCAACTTATTTAAAGTGTCCGTTTTACATTTATGCCCGTACAAGTTTGCATTGCGCAAAGTTAACTTTACGGTGTTATAAATCTCACGTTGCTACACATTGTGTTGACAAAGCATAACTGACAAAATTGTCTAAGCGCTTGATATCATATTCTAAATCACTGTAACGGTGTTCTTTTTTACGGACGTACCTTTATAAAAATTTAAAAGGGAAAAAATATGAAAATTTTAATTGCAACCGACATTCACGGCTCGGCGTACTACGCCGAACAAGTGGCGCTAAAACTTAAACAAAACAATTGCGAACAGCTTATACTTTTGGGCGACGTGTACAATCACGGTCCGCGCAACCCTTTCCCCAAGGATTACGCTCCCGCACAGGTTGCGGAAATATTTAATGCAATTGCCGACAAGGTTATTTCCGTCAAGGGCAATTGCGACTCCGAAGTCGACCAAATGATAAGCGACTTTCCGTTTGTCGAACAGCACATAATGACGCTTGGCGAACGCCGCCTGTACTTTACTCATGGGCACGTTTACAGCAAATTTAACCTTCCGCAAACGGCAAAGCAAGGGGATGTGGTGTTTTACGGACATTTCCATATTAACGAAATTACGCAAAATGACGGCGTTATATGCGTAAACGTCGGCAGCACCTCGCTGCCTAAGGACGAATGTCACGCTTATTGTATTTTGGATGACGACGTTATCCGCCTGTGTGATTTTAACGACAACGTCATTGCGGAACATACATTGGATTAGTCGTATTTCGTAGCAAATAAAGCAAGACGTTTTTAAAAAATCGTCCCCTTTTTGTATGTTCAAACCGTTTTTTATCGGCAAACCGTATAACTGTTATTACAAAAGATAAAGGAGTGCAATATGTTAAACTTACTTTCCGCCGAAATAATTGCTCAAAGAGTATTCAGTCCGCTTTACATAGTGCTGGATTCTGTTTTTATAGTAGGTTTGCTTGCGGCTTTAATCGTTAAAAAACGTTACCTTACAACATTGTTTGCGGTATTCGGCGGCGTACTGTATATGGTGGTAGACTACGGCATATTCCATTTGGCATTAGGCACGCGCAGTATCGAAAACGGCAATTTGTTTTGGGTTTTGCTGTGGATGTCGATGAGTTACGGCGTTACAAATTTTGCCCTAATTTGGATATGGCTAAATAAGGATAAGTATTACAGGGAGTTTACCGCTTTAATTTGGATATGGTGGATATGCTGTCCTATGATTAGCGCAACGTTCGGAAGCAATATGACGCCCATTAAAATTCAGCGTACAACCGGTTCGTACCACGGATATATGGCAATATTTATGGTGGTAAGCTATGTAGGGCTTATAGTTTATAATTTTACCCAACAGGACAAAAACAAAAAATTTAACATTGTTTGGTTGTTTGTATTGGGAGTACTTGCTCAACTCGGCTGGGAAGCAGGGCTGCTTGTAGGGGGCATACGCAGTGCGGAGTTCGATCCCTTTACAAAAATTATGACGTTGGTTACCAATTCCCTAGTGGAAACAAACTTGGGGCTCCCCGCCATTTACTGTATCTATCTAGCGGTAACTTCCAAGTGTACCGAACAACTGAAACGTCGCGACGGCAGTGTAAAGTTTTTGGAAAGACTTACCGAAAGCAATATACAAGTCTATCCTAAAAAAGTCGGTTTTTCCGTTTAAAAAAACGGTGTGTTTAATCTCACGTTGCTAAGCAATTTTAAAGTATTGTGACGGTAAAAATAGTAAGCACAATAAATAACTTTAATTGCTTTAATTATGTTCGCAAAACCGTAATAGTGCAATTTATCCGTAAATAGCAAAACAAGCGGCAATGTCTGTAATAACTTAAAAATTCAATTCACAATTAAAAAAAGAGCGAAGAATTTGTCTTCGCTCTTTTTGTTGGTTTGTTGTTTTCGGTCGGTTTTTAGTACATATCGCCTGCGCCCTGCGGTGCAACGGGAGCGGGCGGTTCGGGAATGTCGACTACAATGCTTTCGGTTGTAAGCAGCGTGCCTGCAACGCTAGCCGCATTTTGCAATGCGGAACGCGTAACCTTTGTGGGGTCGAGTATTCCTTTTGCAATCATATCGCCGTAAGTACCTGTAAGTGCGTCGTAACCGTAATTAAGCGTTGCTTGTTCAAGCACCTTTTCCACAATTACTCCGCCGTTAACACCGGCATTTTCGGCAATTTGCTTAATGGGCGCTTCAAGGGCTTTACGGACAATTGCCGCGCCTGTCTTTTCGTCCCCTTTAAGTTTGCTTATCAACTTGTCTACGTCGGCAATGGCTGCAAGCAGTGCAACTCCGCCGCCTGCAACAATTCCTTCTTCAACAGCGGCGCGGGTGGCGTTCAATGCGTCTTCGATACGCATTTTGCGTTCCTTCATTTCCACTTCGGTAGCAGCACCTACGGAAATTTGCGCAACGCCGCCTGCAAGTTTTGCCAAACGTTCTTGGTACTTTTCCTTGTCGTAGTCGCTTGTGGTTGCGGCAAGTTGGCTTTTAATTTGTCCTACGCGCTGAGCGATTGCAGCGGATGTTCCGTCGCCTTCGACAATGATAGTGTTGTCTTTGTCTACTTTAACCGACTTAGCCTTGCCCAGCATGTCGAGCGAAGCGGTTTTAAGGTCAAGTCCTACTTCTTCGCTTATTACGGTTCCGCCGGTAAGCACTGCAATGTCTTGCAGCATTTCCTTGCGTCTGTCGCCGAAGCCCGGCGCTTTAACCGCAACGCAAAGGAAACTTCCGCGCAATTTGTTCAAAATTAACGTTGTCAACGCTTCCCCTTCGACGTCTTCGGCAATAATAAGCAATTTCGAACCGGTTTTAACAACTTGTTCCAATACGGGCAAAATTTCCTGTATGGACGAAATCTTTTTGTCGGTAATCAAAATGAACGGGTTGTCCAGTTCGGCAACCATTTTGTCCATATCCGTTGCCATATAAGGCGAGCAGTAGCCGCGGTCGAATTGCATACCTTCAACTACGTTCAATTCGGTCTTCATTGTTTTGCTTTCTTCTACGGTAATAACGCCGTCGTTTCCTACTTTTTCCATAGCGTCGGCAATCAATGCGCCTATTTTGTCGTCCGCGGCGGAAATCGAAGCTACTTGCGCAATGGACTTTTTGCCTTGAACGGGTGTGGAAATGGCTTTAAGGCGTTCTACGCAAACGTCAACGGCTTTGTCGATGCCTTTACGCAAAATAATGGGGTTAGCGCCCGCCGCAACGTTTTTGTTGCCTTCGCGGATAATTGCCTGCGCAAGTACGGTTGCAGTCGTGGTGCCGTCGCCTACTACGTCGTTGGTTTTTGTGGACGCTTCTTTTACGATTTGCGCGCCTACGTTTTCAAACGGATCTTTAAGTTCTATTTCCTTTGCAATCGTCACGCCGTCGTTTATAACGGACGGTGTTCCGTATTTCTTTTCCAGTATAACATTGCGTCCCTTAGGTCCCAATGTAATTTTGACGGTATCGGCAAGTTGGTTTACGCCGCTTTCAAGGGCTTTTCTTGCTTCTTCGCCGTATATGATTTGTTTAGCCATATTAATATGCCTCCTAAATTTGTATATTTCCAATTAAATTTTTTGCTTTGCCTAAGTTACTAAGCAGCGGCATTGCGTTTGAATTATTGCCGTGAAATTACATTCAACAGCGATATGTATTACTCATTATTCTACAACAGCCAAAATATCGCTTTGCTTAATAATGGTAACTTCTTCGCCGTCAATTTTAAATTGACTTCCCGCATATTTGGAATACAGTACTTTGTCGCCGGGTTTTACAACCATAGTAACTTCCTTTCCGTCTACAATTCCCCCTTCGCCGACAGCAACGACTATTGCAATTTCCTGCTTTTCTTTTGCTGCGGTAGGAAGGAAAATTCCGCCTATGTTTTGTTCCGTTTCTTCGGGTTGCTTAACCACAACCTTGTCGAATAATGGTTTCAGTTTCATTATGTTAACCTCCGATTTTTTTCATTATATAAAACGGTTTTATTTGACCGTATTTAACTGTTTTAAAACTGCATTGCAAGGATATTATGCTATATAAATTTACCTTTTGCATTGTCAAGTATGACGGTATTGTAACGCATTTTACTTAAAATAACCCTAATGTTGCAGCGTAAATGTAAAAATTTTAGCACTCTTGTTTGTCGACTGCTAATTTTTACATCTATATTATACAACGGATTTGTAATTTGTCAACACAATTTTTTGTATTTTAGCAACATTTTCTATCGAATTTGTTTCTTGAAACTGAAACGTCGTTCGCTTTTATAAAATTTTTGCAAAAAATATGTCGTAAATAATTGAAAAATTTGATATATAATGATAAAATAATAATATTATTATAAATATAATGGAGAGTGAAACTATGCTTTTAACTCATTTGTTATTTGCAGATAGTACAATTATGACTTTTTTGACAAAGCCGCTGTTTACTTTACTCGGCTTCGAAGTTTTGATGTGGCACGCAATAGCGGCTGCGGCAGCAGTGTTGTTAATACTTATCATAATAATCGCTGCGGCAAGCAAAAAACGCAAAAAGGCTAAAAAGTTGGCTGAATTGCAGCGCGAACCTTTGCCGCAAAGCCAATCTACGGCTACCGAAGCGGTCGACGTTCAACAGCAAAACGACGTTCAACAGCAAAACGAACAGCAAGCTGCGGCAGATGAGAAACCAAAGCAAATCGAACAAATTGAAGAAACTCCTGAGCCTATTCAGCAAGAACAACAAGAGGAACAACCTATGTCTAAGAAAGAGGAACCTAAAACAGAAACTAAAAAAGCAGCGGCTAAAAAGCCCGAAACAAAACCTGAACCTGCTAAAAAGGCAGAGCCTAAAACAGAAGCGGTAAAAAAGGAACCTGCTAAGAAAGCGGAAGTAAAGGAACCCGCCAAAAAAGCTGAGCCTAAGACGGAACCCAAAACGGAAACTAAAAAAGCGGAAGTCAAAAAATCGGCACCGGCTCAAAAAACCGAAGCAAAACCCGAACCCGCTAAAAAGGCAGAGTCTGCAAAAAAAGCTGAGCCTAAGGCGGAACCTGCAAAGAAAGCGGAACCTGCAAAGAAAGCAGAACCCAAATCCGAATCTGCTAAAAAATCAGAAGTTAAGGAATCTGCCGCTAAAACCGAACCCAAGGCTAAGTCGACTGCTAAAAAGTCTGAACCGGTAACGGAAACTGAAAAAGCCGAACCTAAGGCAAAGGCGGAACCTAAAAAGGAAGAACCCAAGGTTAAAGCTATTGTAGCGCCCAAAGCGGACAAGCACATAGGCGAACTTCCTTCTGACGTCGAAACAATCGACAACGACGAGGAGGAAGCGGCAATCGAACAAAAGCAACGCAACGGTGCAAGATACTACCACGTATCGCTGCGCGAAGACGACAAATGGCAAGTTAAACTCAGCAAAGGCGACAAGGCTATCAAGTTGTTCGACAAGCAATCCGAAGCAATCGACTACGCCCGCGAACTTGCCCGCAGCAATCACGGACACATAGTAATTCACCGCGTAAACGGCAAAATACGTAAGACAAGATATTAAGATTATGAACAAATGGGATAAAAGGTTTATGGAATTGACCGAGCAAGTAGCCGCTTGGTCAAGTTGCTACAAACCCAACAGACAAGTTGGCGCTATAATCGTCAAAAACAAGCGCATACTTACAACGGGCTATAACGGTGCGCCGCAAGGCGTTACAAGCTGTAAGGAGCGTTGCGAGTGCCTGCGCGAAAAACTGGGTATACAAAGCGGTACCCGTCACGAACTGTGCTACGCCGTTCACGCCGAACAAAACGCCATAATACAAGCCGCAAGGTTAGGCATAGTGTTGGAAGGCGCAACGTTGTATTGCACTCACCAACCCTGCGTCATTTGCGCCAAAATGATAGTAAACGCAGGCATTACCCGCATTGTCTACAAACAAGGCTACCCCGACGAATTTGCTATGCAGCTGTTAAACGAAGCGGGCGTGCAAGTTGACGTTTACGACAACCTGTAATTATGTATTGTTGAAAAAATGAAGTATTTAAAAATGCGCCTTAAATTGATGGATACACCAAATTTAAGACGCATTTTTTGTTTTATTATTCGTTTACATACAGGCAATTAAAATTCCGTATATGCCGCAAGCAAGCGGCAGTATAAGCACGTTCACGGCGACAAAAACTTTATCAAGCGGTTTTCTGTCGGCGGTGGAAACATAAGTTGCTATGGCAAATATACCTTGAACTAAGTAACATATGCAAAAAATAACTGTAAAAACAATTGCAGTAACGGAAAAGTCGCGTGCATTCGGTTTTCCGCTTGGTGTGCTTACAAAAAGGTACATAAACGCAATTGCAAGCGACATTAAAACAAGCAGTACCGCCGTTGTTATCATTTGTATTTTTGCTCGTAATTTTAAATCTGCGTAATACTTTTCCATATTATTTCACCTTATTTATGCTATTTTCAGCGTATTGTTGCCGATTTGCCAAAGTGGTTATAAAAACATTCTATCATTATGTATTGTCGGTGTCAATAGCAGATTTATGTAAAGACATTCATTGTACGTTATTTTTGTCCGTACAAAACTAACGTAAAGTTTATGGCAAGTTGCATTTGATTTATAATCGATTATATAAGGTCTTTATTTGCAACGTATTTTAGCGGTATGTCGAACGCGTCCATTGCTCCGCAGTATCCGTCACTTTTTAACGCAGGGATTGCTTTTGCGTATAACAGCATAACCTGCGCGGTAAGGTCGGTATTACAGTCCAGTTCGATTTTTGCCGATGCTT
>CARAIG010000067.1 GCA_948938605.1 uncultured Eubacteriales bacterium | reverse complement strand
ATATATCCTGTAAAGTTGCAATGGACGGCGAACATAAATCGTTTTCCAACTGGGAAATGTAGCCCTTTGTCAGTTCGGTGCGTTGAGCAAGTTCTTCCTGAGTTAAATCCAACTGCAATCTATATTGTTTAATTTTTCGACCGATTTCTATCATATAATCCTCTTTTAGTTTAATACTTGACAAATTAATTGCGATAACAATCTATCACCGTTTATTATCTGGATATATTTACAGTAAATGTAAAACACATAAAAAATACCCACAAGCAGACAAAAACATTATATACACAATAACGCCGCATTTCACGACGCTAACACAACGGTTAGCATATACAATAAATTTTTGTTTGCCTTGGGCAACATCGCAATTATATTACTTACATTAAGTATTGTCAAACGTTTTAATTAATTTTACTAAACTTTTTTTAAAAATTCTAAACTTTTTGTTTATTTAGCATCTCAGCAGATAAATTAAAACGCCGCAGTCCCATTAAAGGACCGTGGCGCCGATTTGACGTAATGTCAAAGGAATAATATTGTTTTCACCGTATTTGATCGACATTTTAGAAACAAAATTTTTAAAATCGCAGGACTTGACGACGCAAAGAACCGTTCCTGCAAAACCGCCGCCATGAACACGAACGCCTACATTGCCTAAACTACGAGCAAAGTTGATTGCATCTAAAATTACCGTATCGTTTGCGTCAACAGCACAGTTTTGCAATTGACACAAACTACTGTTGCCAGACTCGTTAATCAATTTTATAACAAGATCGTCGTTTCCTTCCATTAATGCGGACGCCATTTGTTCTACGCGTACGTTTTCTTCAACAAAGTGTTTTGCCCTCAGATACGGTCTGTTGCCAACTTGTTCGCAAATAGCATTTTCCTTTTCGAATAACTGTTGCGGCTCAACGTCAATTAAACGTTCCTTTGACAAAAATTTAGCGACAACAAACATTTCCGACGGAATCGAAGCATACAAATTTGACAGTCCCGCATGACTTTTGCCCGTATTGACTAATACAAAATGAAGATTGCAGTTTTTTGTACTTATTTTATCACAGGAAAAGCCGTCGACAAAATCGAATAATGTAATACCGCCTGCCAGCGAAGCGCCTTGGTCCAGTAAACCGCACGGTTTGTTTAGATATTTATTTTCGGCAAACTGTCCTGCTTTTGCCATAACATCTACGGGGATTTTACCGCCATTAAAACATTCGTTTACGATTGTAGCAATAAGCATTTCGAATGCTGCGGAAGATGATATCCCTGCACCGCTCGGCACAGTCGAATGCGTGTACGCATCAAAACCGCCGACAGTATAGCCGCTCTGCTGCAAGTACATAGTAACGCCTTCGATTAAACCGCTCGGACCGCTAAGCTGCGGAGATTTAGTAACGTCATACTCCAATGCAGAATAACCTTGACTAAGTATACGGACGGTATTGCTTCCGTTAGGTTTAAAAGCGGAAATTATATCCAAATTTACCGCGCAACCTATTACCTTACCGCCGTTATGATCAGTATGGTTGCCGATAAATTCAACTCTGCCCGAAGCAGACGCAAGATGACAGTAAGCACTGCTAAAATGCTTTTTGAAATTACTTATTAATTTGTCATAACGCAAAAAGTCCGCATAAGAGCGTTTTCCGTACAGCAAATCAAACCGTTTACACACCTGATTGCCATGGGTATATTTGTTCATTGTTAAAGTTTTCCTAAGTAATACTTTAATATAATTTTAGCACAACAAACAACATTTGGCAACGGGATAATGCGCCACAAAAAAACTTCATTGTTATTCAACGGTTACGGATTTTGCCAAATTGCGCGGTTTGTCAACATCGCGGCCTAGACGTTTGGCAACATAATAAGCCAACAACTGCAACGGAACAACGGACAACGCGCCGAATAAATAACGGTTAACAACAGGCACTTTGATAGAGGTTACGTCTTCAAAGCTGTAAGGCGATACGCAAATGACCCTTGCTCCGCGCGCCTTGACTTCCGCAATGGAAGATGCCATTTTGTCTATAAGCGCACTGTCAGTAGCGATTGCAACAACAGTTACGCCTTCTTCCATTAAAGCAAGCGTTCCGTGTTTAAGTTCGCCTGCCGGATACGCTTCGGAATGAATGTAACTTATTTCTTTAAGTTTTAAAGAGCCTTCTTCCGCCGTAGGATAATCGCGGGTGCGTCCCAAAAAGAACACCGACGAACTGTCCTTTATTTCGTCTGCTATTTTGGATATGCTGTAACCGCAATTTAATACTGTCTCGATTGCAATGGACAGGCTGTCAACCGAATCGATTATTTTAGTATGCGTAACTTCGTCAATGGACCCCTTTAAATATGCGATATCGTTAATAAGCAAGGTTAAAGTAATTAGTTGACAGTTATAAGCTTTGGTGCTGGCTACCGCATATTCACCGTCGGCATAAATATTTTTTACGCGGTTGCATAAATAACGCAACGTTGAAGTTTGCGTGTTAGTTACAGCGTAAGTAATACCGCCCATACTTGCAACTTTTTCGGCCGCGCGGATTGTATCCGCCGTTTCGCCGCTTTGACTGATAAAAAAAGCAAGCGTATCGGAATCCACCGGATAACGGTCATAAATAAATTCGCTAGCAATAACAGGTACAACATCAATATCGAGCATTTCCCTTGCGCTGCTTGCCACTTGCAAACCGCTGTTATACGCCGTCCCGCAGCCAATAAAGTAAATACGCTTAATTCGGTGCACGACCTTTGCGGACAAGTTAAGACCGCCGCTTTCGAAGTAGCCGCGCTTTGACCGACGGATTTTTTCGGGGACTTCTAAAATTTCTTTTAGCATAAAGTCACCGTCTACGTGTACAAAATCTTCCGTTTTGTCAGGTTCGAAAAATTTGACCGGCAAAGTGTTGCCGTCAAAATCGTAAAAAGTAACTTTGCCGTTTTTTTCCGCAACGACAATCGTATTGTCGGGCGTTTGCGCCACTTTTGCAGCGTATTGCGAAAGGCAGCGGATATCCGAACAAAAATACACGTTTTGCCCGTCCACACCGACTACAAGCGGACTTTTATTTTTAATTGCATACAAATTGCCGTCAACAGTATCGGTTATTACTATCGCAAACGAGCCTTCCAAAGACTTTGCCGTAATTTTAACGGCTTCGAATACATCATCCTTGTAATTTGCTTCCACAAGATGTGCTACCGTTTCGCTGTCCGTCTGCGAAGCGAAGCTTATTCCCCTAAGCGTAAGTTCGTTTTTTAAAGACTGATAGTTTTCGATTATACCGTTGTGTACAATAGCAAACCGCTTGTTGAAGGAAAAAAACGGATGTGCGTTTGCAGTCGACACTTCGCCATGAGTAGCCCAGCGTGTATGTCCTATTACCGTTGTCGAATCAAGTCCGTTTGGCACAATGGCTTGTAATTGTTCCATCCTGCCTGCTTGCTTGTAAATGCTAATTTCGTTACCGGTTTTTACCGCTATTCCTGCCGAATCGTATCCGCGGTATTCCAGACGCTTTAACGCAGTAAGCGTCTGACCGACAGCACTGTTGCCTATCATTCCGAAAATTCCACACATAACAACCGCTCCTTAAATTAGGATTATGTGTTAGTATATGAGACAAACCTTCAAAGAGTGCAATTTGTGCAATGTAACGTAAAAACAAATTAACTAGAGTACCCGTCAAATTGCAGTAGACACAATTTATATCCAATTAAACTGCGGTTAACTTTAATAGAAAATATTTACCATATATTTAATAAATATTTGACTGCTTGCGCCGTTTGGTAGTATAATTTTAAGGTTAGTAACGTGAATTTAGGAGTAAATATGCAAAGAGAAAACGTAAGAAATATTGCAATAATTGCCCACGTAGACCATGGCAAGACAACGCTTGTCGATCAATTATTAAAACAAAACGGCGTATTCCGCGCCAACGAAGTGGTTGCCGAACGCGTAATGGACAATAACGACATCGAGCGCGAACGCGGAATTACAATCCTTGCCAAAAATACCGCGGTACATTACAAGGGCGTTAAAATAAACATTATCGACACCCCCGGACACGCAGACTTCGGCGGTGAAGTAGAACGTATTTTGTCAATGGTAGACGGCGTACTATTGCTTGTTGACGCAATTGAAGGCTGTATGCCTCAAACTCGCTATGTTTTGAAAAAAGCATTGGGCTTGGGCAAAAAAGTGCTTGTGGTCGTCAATAAAGTAGACAAGGGTGAATTTAGCGAACGTGAACTGCAAGAACAAATAATGGAATTGTTTATAGAACTGAATGCTAATGACGACCAATTTGACTTTAACACTATTTATGCATCGGCAAAGCAAGGATGGGCGTCAAAAAGTCTTAACGAACACAGCGACAATATGGCTCCTCTGCTTGATGCGATACTCGAACAAATTCCCGCTCCCGAAGGGGAAACGGATAACGGGCTGCAATTGCTTATTTGTAACATCGACTACGACGAATATGTCGGACGTATAGGTATAGGTAAAGTCAACCGCGGAAAAATAAGTGCAGGACAACAGGTGATAATTTGCCACAGAGACAATAAATTCAATACTGCAAAAGTAACCCGTTTGTATCAATTTGAAGGACTTAAACGCGTGGAATGCGAAAGCGGAAGTATGGGTGACATTGTGGCAATAAACGGTATTACCGATATGAACATAGGGGATACTATTTGCGACGTGGACTGCGTTGAACCGCTGCCGTTTGTAAACATAGACGAACCGACGGTCAGCATGCTGTTTATGGTAAACAACAGTCCGTTTGCAGGCAAAGAAGGCAAATTCGTTACCAGCCGTCACATACGCGCAAGACTGTTTAAAGAAGTGGAAACCAACGTTTCGATGCGTGTTGAAGAAACCGATTCCGCCGATTGCTTTAAAGTGTACGGCAGAGGGGAATTACACCTGTCAATTTTAATAGAAGAAATGCGCAGGGAAGGTTATGAATTTCAAGTATCCCGTCCCAAAGTAATTTTCAAAGAAATTGACGGAGTAAAATGTGAACCTATCGAGTATCTTGTAGTAGAAGTACCCGACGCATATGTAGGAAGCGTTATGAATAAATTGGGTGCGCGCAAAGCAGAACTCATTAATATGACTCCCGACAATCAAGGGGGTACAAAGTTAGAATTTAAAATTCCGTCACGTGCCTTATTCGGCTACCGCAGCGAACTGTTAACCGACACAAAAGGGTTTGGCGTGATGTCGAGCGTTTTGGATAGTTACGAACCGTACAAAGGGGATGTTGCCGAACGTTCGCGCGGAAGTTTGGTTGCATTCGAAGACGGAAACACCACCGCATACGGTTTGTTTAACGCACAGGAAAGATGCCGTCTTTTTGTAGGCGTAGGGTTGCCGGTATATTCGGGAATGGTAGTTGGCGAAAACAGCCGCGAAGACGACATAACAGTAAACGTATGCAAGACGAAACACTTAACCAACAACCGCGCAAGCGGAAGCGACGAAGCGTTAAAACTTACTCCGCCGACTGTGTTGAGTTTGGAACAATGCTTGGAATTTATTAGCGACGACGAACTTGTCGAAGTTACCCCCACATCGATAAGATTACGCAAAGCAATACTAGACCACAGCGAACGTATGAGAATATGGGCGCGGAACAATAAAAAACAAGGTTAAATATATTAAAACCGCAATTCAATGTTAAATTGGATTGCGGTTTTAATTATGAATTTTTATTTTGCAACCGAATTGATTTTGACAAAAAATAAAGTTTTAACAAAAATTTCGGACACTGCTAAAAGTAATTACAATACTGCATTTTTAAATTCAATAATTTTCATTTTGCTTACGCAACATTTTAGACCAATTAACAAAGCCGTAAATATCCAGTGCCAAAAACGCTGCAAAACACACTATCATCGGCAAATAAGTAATGTCGGAAAGGGTTTGCAATATCCACATAACTACAAGCACTATGTCGTTTGCAGCATACCCTATTGCATAAAATCGGCTTCGTCGGGCAGTAAGATACGATGCGGCAAATGACGTAAAAACCGATACGGTACTGATGATTAGATTAGCCGTATTCAACGCCCGCAAAACAAAATAGAATGCTGCGGTTACGGCAATACACAAAACAACAAACAAACACCATTCTTTGACCGACAGTTTGTTTACTGCAACTTCGCTTTTATTTTCCTTTGACGGATTACGAATCCACGAAATTAACGCCGCCACCGCCATAGGCGCAGTCATTGCAAGATATGTAATCATTTCGCCGTAATATTTGCAGGAATATGAAATTATACCGTAAAAAACACTGAACACAACTGTCAGTATTTGTCCTAACGGATTTCCCTTCGAAACAAATACCAATGCGGTAATCCCTATTAACGAACCTATGAGATAATGGTATTGAGTGTTATTGAATGCAAAAAAACACACTATAATACATACTATGCTTAATCCCCAAATACCCCACTCGACGGGTTTAATGGATTTGAATAAATTTTTCATAATTTCACCTTAATTGCAAGTTATTATGTAACACAAGCAACATTTAACACAATATTATTACTCACGTGATGTATTACGTTATTAATTGTTGTTCGTACGCTATCATACTGTACGGAATACCTAATAACAAATAATACATTACTTTGTTTTAATAGGTAAACCGTATACATACCGCAAAAAATAAGCGTCCTATCTATATCTTCCAAGACCTAACGATATAGATAAAACGCCGATGCGTTTGCAAACACTCGGTAGCGTTTGCGATTGCTAACTGTTTAATTATTAAACTAACACCGTTTTACAAATTTATTGTGGGTACGGTGTACTTATACT
>CARAIG010000066.1 GCA_948938605.1 uncultured Eubacteriales bacterium | reverse complement strand
TGCTTTGTTAAACTGCGGACTCACGCTCAGTCACGTACGACTTAGTACGCTCCTTCGCGTTCGCCTTGTTTGCCTCGCCTCCACCCCTTTCTGCGGGCTTAGAAACTGGTATAAATAAGACGACTACTGCGTTAAACTTACGATTTTGCTTTCGTAGGGTGGATAGACTCTTGCACCGCACACTGTATTCTTTTACGTCTTTGCGAGGAGCGGTAGCGACGAAGCAATCCAGTATTAAATTTAACTCAACTTTAATTACGCATTCCGCATTAAAAATATATGTCACCTGAGCATAACACCAATTATGTCATTCTGAATGCTATATTTAATGTCATCCTGAGCGGTAAACAACATTATATATGTCATCCTGAGCGAACGCAGTGAGTCGAAGGATCTAAGAACCAACGGACAATCTGTATGCTATATTCCTTATGGCATATTAAATGCGTAACCGCAATTACGCATTAAAAAAATGCTAATATGAAATTTTTGTGAGCAAAGCACTCACGTTTAATATAACAAAATAAAACGTATGCAATCGGTTGGGTGAGTCGCAATACATCAAGGCTTAATCTAATCGACATTCGTTTTGTGCGCTGCGTCGTATTTTAATATTGCGCGGCAAAGGATAGATTATGGAAAAGAAAGAAAAAGAAAAAAAAGTAAAGAATACTCAAAATGCTAAACACTCAAAACCTGTCAAGCCCGAAAAACGTGAAAGCAAGCCCCGCTCAAAAAACAATTTGAGTACTAACCCCAACGTAAAAACCGGACGTCTTGTGGCGGAACCTGTCCGCGAACGCGATCATTACAGTCCGCGCGGCAAACTCAAAGTAATGTTTTTGGGCGGCGTCGGCGAAATCGGAAAGAATATGACCGTTTTCGAATACGGCGATTCGATAGTAATTTTGGATGCGGGAACCGCTTTTCCCAATTCGGATATGCCCGGCGTCGATATGGTTATTCCCGATATGTCTTATCTTGTGGAAAACCGCAGTAAAGTCCGCGGCTTGCTGTTAACACACGGACACGAAGACCACATAGGCGCAGTGCCTTATTTGGTGGAACAGTTGGGCGGTAAAATCGATATCTACGGCACAAAGCTTACCCTTGCGCTTGTGGAAAACAAGTTGTTGGAACACAACATCGTCGACAAGGTTAACCTTGTGGCGGTGTCCTCTAAAAGCATAGTGTCGTTGGGACATTTTTCGGCGGAGTTTATCCACGTGTCCCATTCGGTAGCGGGTTCGGTAGCCGTTTGCTTGCGTACCCCCGTCGGTACCGTACTCCATACGGGCGACTTTAAAATAGACTACACGCCCTTAGGCAACGAAATTATGAACCTTAACCGCATTGCGGAAATAGGCAAACAGGGCGTTTTGCTGCTTATGAGCGAATCCACCAACGTCGAAAAGCCGGGATATACCATGAGCGAATCGGTAGTGCAGGAAACGATAAACAAAGTTTTCCAGGACGCCAAGGGCAGACGTATAATTATTGCTACGTTTGCGTCCAATATCGACCGTCTCAGTATGATAATCGACCTTGCCGCATTGTACAAGCGTAAAATTGCCGTATCAGGTCGCAGTATGATTAAGTATATCGAAACGGCTCAGCGTATAGGCTTGCTTAAAGTGGACAAAAACACATTCGTCGACATTGACAAAATCAACGGCGTAGACGACGGCAAACTGGTAATTTTGTCGACAGGCAGCCAAGGCGAACCTATGTCGGCGTTAATGCGTATGGCAGACGGCGAATTTAACAAAGTCCAAATAGGCTCCAACGATACAATCGTTATATCCGCAACGCCCATTCCCGGCAACGAACGCGACGTATACAGCGTTATAAACAAACTGTACCGTTTGGGCGCGGTAGTGGTTTATTCCGCTTTGTCGGCGGTACACGTATCGGGACACGCCTGTCAGGAAGAATTGAAGTTGGTTTACACCCTTGCAAAACCCAAGTACTTTATCCCCGTTCACGGCGAGTACCGTCACTTAAAACAACACGCAATGTTGGTGGAAAAACTGCATCACAAGCGCGCCAACATAATTGTTCCCGACATCGGCGACTGCATCGAACTTGACAATTCCGTATTTAAAATCAGCGGACAAGTTAACGGCGGCAGCGTAATGGTGGACGGTTTAGGCGTAGGGGACGTAGGCAATACCGTACTTCGCGACCGTTTGACTCTTGCCGAAGACGGCATACTCGTGTGCGTTGCGGGCGTGGACAAGCGTACGGGTAAACTAGCCGCCGATATCGAAATAGTATCCCGCGGCTGCTTCTTTGCGGGCGACGGCGCAGGCGACAATCCCTTAGCGGATATCCGCAGGGAAGTTGCGACCGAACTTAATCGTGTTTTAACGCCAAATTATACGGTAGCCTCGTTAAAGACAGCCATACAGCGTTCAATCAAGCATTACTTCCGAGTTACCTACAAGCGCAATCCCGTTGTGCTGCCTTTAATACTGGAAGTATAACGGTATCCCGCTTTTTATGAAAACACTTCAACAGATAGAACAATTTGCGCGCGAACGTTACATTCCTGTAATGTTGGACGACACAAAGGAATTGCTTTACAATACGGTAAAGGACCGTCAGCCTAAACGCATTTTGGAAATAGGCACTGCAATAGGGTATAGCGGCATAGTAATGCTATCCGCTTGCGGCGCAACCCTTAACACTGTGGAAATGGACGAAAACAACGCTAACTTGGCAAAGGAAAATTTTGCCTTGTTCGGCGTGTCCGACAGGGTCAATTTGTTTGTCGGCGACGCGCGTGAAATAATAGGGTACCTAAGCGGGCAATACGATTTTATTTTTCTTGACGGACCAAAAGGGCAATACAAGGCTTTTTTGCCGTACTTGACCGACTTGTTGGAAGTAGGCGGAACTCTTGTGTGCGACAACGCATTGTACAAGGGGCTTGTGGAAAACGTCCCCGATAACCCCCGTCACAAGCACATAACGGTAGCGCGCAATATGCGTGCGTTTTTGGACGAAATTACCACGTCGGACAGGTTTTCTACAACGCTTTACCGCGTCGGCGACGGTGTAACCGTATCCGTTAAACTGCGGTAGCGTACTCAATGCAATTTAATCCGCAAATGCGCAAAATTACCGAATATGACGCGCAAAACACTAAATAACGCAAAAAAATAATATTTTATAATATACTATGACACACATAATATCTAAAAATACTCAAAAATTGGCGCAAAACGTCGAATTACTAGCCCCTGCGGGCAGTATGGAAAAGTTGATTACTGCAATTCATTTTGGCGCAAACGCCGTATATCTTGCGGGTAAGCGTTACGGACTGCGCGCCTATGCCGACAATTTTGATGACGACGAAATAAAGCAAGCGGTAGCGTATGCGCACGAACGCAACGTAAAAGTTTATGTTACATTAAATATTTTTGCAAAAAACGCCGACTTTGCCGACTTGGCAGATTACTTGCGCGTTTTGGAAAAAGCAAACGTCGATGCGGTGTTGATTTCCGACATCGGCGTATTCGACTTTGTCCGCAATAACAGTAATTTAAAAATCCATATTTCAACGCAAGCAAACACAACCAATAAGCACGCAGTCAAGTTTTGGCACGAACTTGGAGCCGAACGGGTAGTGCTTGCGCGCGAAGTCCCTTTGACGGAAATAAATGAAATTGCCGGGTTTTGTCCCGACGTGCAATTGGAAACGTTCGTTCACGGGGCAATGTGTATCAGTATGTCGGGCAGATGCCTTATGTCCAACTATTTAAGCAACCGCGATGCTAACCGCGGTGAATGCGTGCAAGCGTGCCGTTGGCAGTGGCAAGTGCGCGAAGTAGGGCGCGAAGATTATATGCCCGTCTGCGAAGACGAACGCGGCACCTACATATTTAACAGCAAGGATATGAATATGCTTGCGCATTTACCCCAAGTTTTAAATGCGGGGGTTGTGAGTTTAAAAGTTGAAGGACGTATGAAGTCGGCTTTTTACGTAGCTACGGTTATCAACGCATACCGTAGGGCGTTAAACGCAATTGCGCAAGACGCTTTCGACGACAGTCTGATTGCCGAACTCAACGCCGAACTTGACAAGGCTTCCCACCGCGAATACACAACCGGTTTTTACTTCGACGAGGAGCAGTCCCGTCAATACTATCCTTCAAGTAAAGCTACGGAAACTTACAAGTTTGTAGCGGTGGTAAAAAAAGTTAACGCTGACGGTACAATTACAATCGAACAGCGCAACAAATTTGTCTTGGGCGAAACATTGGAAACATTGTCCGTCTCAGCCGACACAAACAAGTCTTTTACCGTAAACTTTTGCATAGACGAAAAAGGTCAAACGGTACAAGTGTGCAACAAAGTAAAGCAGATACTTACTATTAACTGTCCGTATGGTTTATTGGCTGTCGGCGACATTCTCCGTAAGACCGTATAAACATCGCAATACTTTGTTGGACTTGCGTTTTTGCTAAGTCACGTACGTCTAGTACGTTCCTGTCGCAAAATCCGCGTCCGCCTTGTCTTGCTCGTTTCTACGGTCTTAGAAGAATGTAAGATGATTTAGGGACGTCTGCGTTGTTAAACATCATAGCCCGCTTGGTCACGTACGCTTAGTACGCTCCCTAGCGGGCTATTCGTTTGTCTTGTATCCGCCCCCCATCTACGGGCTTAGATATTGGTATTAATAAAACGTACTTTTCTATATACTTAGGGAAGTAAGCGTGAAAAAAATATGTCATTTCGACCAAGTGAGCGAAGCGAACGCGTGGATAAATCTATGCGAGTAATACGAGCCGCACTATAAATGAATTAATTATGAATAATCAATTATTCGTAGGGTTGGCAGACTCGTGCCCACCGTAATTAATTAAACTCAACCTTAATTCCGCATTATCTACTATGTCATGTCGAGCGTAGTCGAGACATCTAGGCGCAGCCGCACAATTAAACTAAATTCAACCGCAAGTCCGCATTATTTCAATTCGGCAATTCTTTCCGCTTCCTTAATTGCGCCCAATGCAAAAATATCGACGTTTTCCGCCTGATGCGTAATTGTAAGGCTTTCGCCGTTTGCCGCAAACGTAACTTCGTGTTTGCCGAAATTACTCCCGATTCTAAGCGAATGCGTTTCCACGCTTTTAAAACTTCCCAAATTTTCCGCTATGACGGCGGCAAGTGTTTTGGCTGTACCGCTAGGCGCATCCTTCTTTCCCTTGCGGTGGGTTTCTACCACAGCGCAGTCCCAATGCAGTTGTTTGCTTACCAACTCGCACAGTTTGTAAAGCATATCTATTCCTTCTGCAAAGTTCGCTTTTTGTATTACGGCAACGCTTTGTTTCAGTTCGTCGACTTTGCGCTGTTGCGCTTCGTTTAAACCTGTCGTCCCCAATACAAGGGGACATTTTTTTTGCTTGCAAAATTCAACGACTTCGTCAGTCGCTTCGGCGGTGGCAAAGTCTATTGCCGCATCAATTTTTTCCGTTGCGTTTTCGCTGTAGTTTTTATCCAACAGCCACACGTTATGACTGCGTTCTGCGGCAATTTCCGCAACGCGTTTTCCTACCCGTCCTTTTGCTCCGAATACTGCAATATTCATTAATTACGCCCCTTTAAAATTACGTCGCTAGGCATTAAAATCAAATTATGTTTTCTTCCCAATTTTCGTTAATCGCTCGGCGAGTTTTTGCGCTTGCGCGCGTCAACGGCAACCGCATTTCGTAGCTTGCAAAAATGCCCCTTTTGTACAGCATATATTTAACTGCAATAGGGTTTATTTCCTGCATTGCAAGGCTTGCCAATGTGTCGAATTGCCGTTTTACGGCTTCATTGCCGTTTACAGCCGCTTTTGTAAGGCGTGGCGCAACGTTAGAAACGACGGATATCACCCCGCAGGCGTTTGCTTTAAGGTAATCGCTAAGGCGTTCGTCGCTTCCGCACAAAACGTTGCAATAGGGCGATATTTTTGTTGCAAAATCGCAGTTGGACGAACTGTCTTTTACGTAATTTACGTATCCCCGTTCGGTAAGCCGTTTAACCGTTTTACGGTCTAATGCGTATCCCGCGCGGGACGGTATATTGTACAAAATCACAGGCAGTTTACTTGCTAAAAATATCGCTTCGATATGACGGAAATATCCGCTCGGCGTACATTTGCAAAAGGACGGCGGAGCAACCATAATTGCGCTTGCGCCCAGCAAGGCGTACTGTTCGGCTTCCCTGCAAGCTTGCGCTGTGGACGGTTCTTCTATGCCGGCTACAATCGGCAAATTGACTGTTGCTTTTGTTAACGCAAGCAGCAGTTTGCGTTCGCAGCGGCTTAACAGTTGCGCTTCGGCTGTGGTGCCTAACGCAAGTAAAGCGTCAACTCCGTTTTCCTGTTGAAACTTGCACAGTTTAACGTAACCGTCTATATCTATTTTGCCGTTTTTAAAAGGTGTGGCTAACGCCGTAATTACCGATTTACTCATTAATATATCCGTCTAAGCGCATTACTTCTTCCAATATTTCATATGCATTATATGCCGCTCCGCGCAAAAGGTTGTCGGCAACAATAAACATATTTACTGCATTTTTGTTTGTCAAATCCTGCGTAATCCGTCCGACTCCAACGTATTTGGTGTTTGCAATGTTTATAGGCATAGGGTACAAATTGTCGCCGTCCATTAACAAAACGTTGGGCGCGCTGCTTAACAAAGTTTTTATTTCGCCGACGTTTATTTTTTGTTTGCATACCAAATTTAAAAATACGCCGTGAGCGCGCGCAATAGGTACCCGACAGCAAAAACTATTAACTTTCAGCCGCGGCAGGTCAAGTATCTTTTTGCTTTCGTTAACCATTTTTAATTCTTCGCTTGTCATTCCGTTTGCGGTTTGACTGCCTATTTGCGGAATCAGGTTATTTGCAATAGGGTGACTGAAACATTTTAAATTGCCGTAACCGCGGTTGTATTTTAGGTCGAGCAATCCTTCCCGTCCCGCGCCGCTTACCGACTGATACGTTACCGCAGTCATTTTAACGGGTTCCAATGTTTTCAACGCATTTACTGCAATAACTGTTTGAATGGTCGAGCAGTTGGGGTTTGCAATTATTTTGTTTCGTCCTATCGTTTGCCCGTTAATGCAGGTTACTACAAGGGGTACGCTTTTATTAAGACGGAAGTACGAACTGTTATCTATGCAAACAACTCCCCGCTTTGCAAGGGGAATAACGTAATGCTGCGCAACAAGTTCGTTAGCCATAAACATAGCGTAGTCCAATTCGGCGTCTAAAAGGGACGAACAAGGTTCCACCGTTATACGTTTGGAAGCAACTTCTATTTTCTTTCCCGTCGATTCGTTTCCGAAAAGTCGTATTCGGATATTTAAATTTTTCCCCGAAATAATTTTGATAAGGCTTTCGCCCACAAGTCCGCTTGCGCCTACAATGCCTAAGGTTTTCATAAATCTCCTTTTAAGTAAGATATGAAATAAAAGGCTTAAAATATTCTGTTTCAAAATATTTCGCTATAAGGTTGAAAAAAATCCGCATATTTGGTACAATATATAAAATATCACTACGTGGATATAGAATATCACTACGTGGATATCAAATATCATTGCGGGCGGGCATTTTGTGCTTTTGTCCCGAACATAAGGAATTTTAAATGGATTACAGCAAAATAAAATTAAATAACGAGCGCAACCAGCACGTTACAAAGCGTCTCAATCGCCTTAATACTTGGAATTTCTTTAAAGTATTGTACCGCGAAAATATAATGCGTCTGTTCGGTTTCAGCATACTTATGATACTGTGCATTGCGCCGATAGTCGTGGTAATGATACTCGGTTCAAGCAACAATAGCAATTTCGGTATGACTTTGCCTATGCTTAACGGACTTGGTTTTTCCACAGGCGTTTGGGAAGGTATGATGGATCACTACGCTTACGTATCCCAACACAACAATTTAATAACGGGGCTTTACTGCGTTGCGGCGTCTTTGCTTTGTTCTTTGATACTGTCGGGCGGTTTTGCCGTCATTCGCGACGCGTTTTGGACTGGTAAACTGTCAACCGTCGGCGTATTCAAAAGTTTTGGTAAAGGTGTCAAGGCAAGCATTGTTTACGCCCTTGCAACAAACGTTATCCTTTCGTTTTCGGTATTCGGAGCATACGAATTTTACGTATGCACCTTAGCCGCAATGCCTCATTTAAAGTGGCTGTGGATAGTGCTTTTGGTGCTTATCTGCATTGTAATAATGTTTGTGGCAATTTACTTGTTTATTTTGTGTTCGGTAGCAACGGTGTACAAACAATCGGTAGCCGACAACTTGGACGACGCTTGGCGCCTTATGTGGCTAAACATTTTGCCTAATATAATACACTTTTTGCTGACAATGATACCTATAGCGCTGTATTTTGCATTGTCCAGTTCTATGCTGTTTACAATACTTTTGGTACTGTTACTTATGTTCGGCGGTATGTACGTGCCCCTTGTATGGCAAACGCATATGATGAAGACATTTGCATTGTTCCACCCCGTAGAAGTAAAGAAAAAGAAGAAAAACCAACGCGCCAAGACGGACGGAAACGGCGAACAAGCGGACGGTGCTGCGGACGAACTTCCTGTATCTGCTGCGGATGAAAACGGCGACGATACCGATGTTTACTCAACTGACGACGGCATTGAAGACATAGCCGAAATTACCGACATTGCCGACGAAATCGCAAATGGCAGTGCGGATACAACAACGCCTGACGGCGACGGAGCAGCAAACACCGACGCGGTTGCGGACAGCGACGAAGCAAACGGCAAAAAAGATGCCGCCAATAAGGATGAGTAACAGTTATACTATTTTATCTAAATATTACGACGAGTTTTCGTCACAAGATTGCGACTACGTACGTTGGTCGCAATATTTGTTAAGTAAGGCAAAGTTGCACAACGTCAAAACGGCAGTTGACGTTGCTTGCGGTACGGGCAAAATGACCGAACTGCTTTGTCAAGCGGGGCTTAGCGTTACCGCAACCGACGCAAGCAGTCAAATGCTAAACGTCGCTTCGGGCAAATGCAAAGCGACGTTTGTCTTGCAAGATATGCGCAAACTGCAAATACTGCGCAAAACGGATATGGTTACTTGCGTCAACGACGGAGTAAACTATCTAAAACCTGACGAACTTTATCCGTTCTTTGTGCGCGTTGCCGATTCGTTAAACGACGGAGCGCCCTTTGTTTTCGATATTTCGTCCCAATACAAATTGACTGAAATTTTAGGAAACAACGTTTTTTACGATGACGGGGACAGCGCAACGCTGCTTTGGACAAATAAACTAAGTTCGCGCAGCGTAACAATGGATATTACTTTGTTCGAAAACCAAAACGGGCTTTACCGTCGTTTTGACGAAAGTCACGTTCAGTACATTCACAAGCAGTTTGAAGTTGAACAGGCGTTAAAACAGGCAGGCTTTGCCGTTGCCGAAGTAACTGCCGATTACGGTCTGCCGTTAAAGCCTACTTCGCAAAGGATTACTTTTTATGCAGTAAAAAAGTGCGGCGCGGCAACCGAGTAAAATTATTTATAAATTTAACCTAACAAGCAGGTAAACAAAATGTCTACATTGGTAAAAGCATTAATAAACAACAGCATAATAGTTTCCGCTGTGGAAACAAAGTCGATAGTAAACAAGGCGGTAAAAATACACAACTTGTCGCCGATAGCGACAGTCGCTATGGGGCGCGCCCTTACAATGGCGTTGCTTTTGGGTAAGGAACTTAAAAACGAGCAGGACTATTTAACCGCAATAATCGACGGCGGCGGCGCGTTAGGCAAAATAACGGTCTGCGCCGACGCATTAGGAAATGTTAAAGGGGATATCGTCAATCCGCAAGCCGAAAGCGTGTTTAAAGCGGACGGAACACTGGACGTAGGACAAGCAGTCGGTAAAGGCGGAACTTTAACCGTAATAAAAGACATAGGTTTAAAACAGCCTTATGTAGGTTCGTCAAAACTTATAAGCGGCGAAATCGCCAATGATTTTGCTTACTATTTTGCCACAAGCGAACAGCAGCCTTGCGGAGTCACTTTGGGAGTAGGACTTACAAACAAACAGCGGTGCAAGTCGGCAGGGGGCGTGCTTGTTCAAATAATGCCCAATTGCCCCGACGATTTGCTTTTCCGCATCGAAACGGTAATGTACGCTATGGACGAAATGAGTTACCAATTCGACGGCAGTTCCGCCGAGGAGGTAATCCGCCGTTTCTTCGGCGAATTCGATTTGGTCTTTACCGAACGCGTCGAAGTAAAATACAAGTGCAACTGCGGCAAACGCAAAATCGACCGTGTGGTTAAAAGCTTAGGCAAAACCGAAGCGCAGGCGGTAATCGACGAACAGGGACAAATTGAAGTGTGCTGTCACTTTTGCGGTAAAAAGTACATCTACGACCAAACGGCGGTGGACAAATTATTTAAGTAAAATAAAGCGACGGAAGTCTACAAAAAAAACTTCCGTCGCTTGTCTTTAATGTTTTATAGCAGTTGCAGTAGTTTGTTTACCACAAGCGCAACAACGGCGCCCGCCGCCGCAAACACTATACGCATAATAAACGAATTTATTAGTTCCCGCCTGCGCTGTACCAATTCGCGCTTAAACGCTTTGCCTTTTTGTTTTAGGATAATTACGTTTACCAACTTGCCGTCGCGGTCGCTTTTGGTGCATTCGAAATATCCGTCGTATTCCAATTGACGCAGGATCGTATCGGTCTGCGCTAACGTCAGTTTAAACTTTTCGGGGGTGGACTGGATTATCCTTTCGTCGGTAATTATGCAGCTGTCGTTGTTAATCTTGCAAGCGTCGTAAACCGTACGCATAACTGCAACTTCTTTTTTATTTAACATAGTGTGCGCCCCTTTTAACTAAAATAACTTTCCTATAAATATAGCCGCCAATGCGCCTAAAAACGCTGCAAAAAACACGCCCACAAACAACAATACCGCTTGCGAATTAGTCAGCTTTGCTTTTTGCTGCAAGTCCTTTTCGCCGTCTAAGTAACTGTCCGCTTTGATGGTGGTGGCAACGCAAATTTCGTCTTTGTCTTGATACTTTACGCTTACGTATTCGTTTTCGGTAAGGAAAGTAATTATTGCCGCCAAACTCGGCAAATCTATTTTTAACTTTGCGGGCAATTCGTCAATCAACTGTTTTTTATCTAAAACCTTGTAATTGTTTTCCGTTTTGTTTTTAAGCAGTTCCAACACTGCGGATGTCTTTTTGTCCAGCATATCTTGTTTTTCCTTTTTATTACGCTTTCCACAAGCATTGTTCCATATCAACTGTGTATTCGTCGGTAAAAAGCACCCCTTCGGATACTAACAGTTGCTTTTGTATTTGTTCCCCGCCAAATGCAAACGACGGCGCAAGGTTGCCCAGCCTGTTTACCACTCGGTGACAAGGCACAACGTACGGTTGCGGATTGACGTGCAATGCCCAACCTACTTGACGGCTCATTCGCGCATTCCCCGCAAGCCTTGCAATTTGTCCGTAAGTGGCTACTTTCCCTTGCGGAATAGTTTTTACTATTTCGTACACCAAATCGAAAAATCCGTTTTTGTTTTGTTTTTCCATTACATAATTATACATTTTAAACGGCACAATTGTCAATGCCTTTAAACGTTTTAACCCGGCATTATTAATTTAAATTATTTCCAAAATTTACTTACGTAACGCATTGTATAAAAACGTTTATCTTACGGTACATAACACTTGTATTTTGCTTTAAATTGTGGTACAATACTAGCAACGTTTGTAAGTAGGGATGGTGCATTATGCGCAATTTTATCACATTCGAAGGGTGCGACGGCGTCGGCAAGACGTATCAAACCCGCGCTTTAAAGGAATACTGCCAACAATTGGGTTTAGACGTCGTGTTCACGCGTGAACCGGGCGGCAGCGACATAGCCGAACAAATCCGCAAAATCATTCTTGACGCCAACAACAGCGCAATGGACGATATGTGCGAAGCATTCCTTTACGCCGCGGCGCGTATTCAGCACTTAAAGGATATCGTTAAGCCCGCTTTGTCCGCAGGTAAGGTTGTTTTTTGCGACCGCTTTGTCCATTCGTCCTACGTGTATCAAGGTTTAGGCAGGGGTTTGGGACTGGACAATATAGTTGCGTTAAACGACATTGCGGTAGGCGACTATATGCCGGAATTTACCGTTTTTCTCGATTTATCCCCCGAACAAGCCTTTATGCGTAAAGGCGGTGCGGACAAAACCGACCGTTTGGAATCGGTGGATTTCAGTTTCCACAGCAAGGTGTACCAAGGATACAAATCCCTTATTCAAGCCAATCCCGACAAATTCGAAGTAATCGACGCCAGCGGAACGCGCGAGCAAACCCAAGCGTTAATACGTCAAGCGTTAGTAAGACGCGGAGTTTTACCGTGCTAAACTTGTTGAAAAACGCTTTTGCAAGCGGCAAGGCAAGCCACGCATATATAGTTGTCGGCGAAAAACCCAACATTCCCGCATTGCTTAACCAATGCGCGCAAGTGGTTATGTGCAACACGCATACGGCAACCGACAACTGCGAACGTTGCCTAAAAGTTGCGCAGGGCATACATCAGGACGTTATTTCCATTCCTACCGACTTAACAAAAAACCGCATTACGGTTGCGGACGTTTCGTACTTGGTTGACGAAACATACAAACGCCCCGTCGACAATTCGTTATCCCGCGTATTTTTGGTCAACGCGGTGGATTCGGTTGCGGGCATAGGTTGCGAAATCTGGCAAAACAAACTGCTCAAAACCTTGGAAGAACCGACTGCGGGTTGCTACATATTTATAGGCGTAACCGATGCCGAAAGTTTGCTGCCCACTGTGCGCAGCCGTTGCCAAGTATTAAAACAAAGCAAAGTTCCGCAAAGCCAAATCGAACAAAAACTGCAAAGCGGCGGTTTGGATGTTTTGGTATGTCAAATGGTCGCCGCAATGTGCGGCGGAAGTTTGTCGTCGGCTGAACGTCTTATAAGTAATGCGCAAGTAGTCAAAAGTTACCAAGTAGCATTGGATACGGCGGAAAATATGACGTCTACCAAAAACGCATTGCCGTTTGCCGCGCAAATACTCGAAGTTAAGGAAAACATTGCCGATTTTTTGGGCTTTTATACTTTGCTATTGCGTGAAAGTATCGTCGTCCGTCTTGCCGACGGGCTTGCACAGCTTCCCTTGTTTAAAGATAGCATTGACAAAATTTGTCAAAACTACACAATCTCGGCTGCACAGGATTGTATCGAACGTTTAGCGCAAGCCAAACGCCAACTGGATAACGGCGCCAATATAACCGTTACCGTCGATCAGTTGCTGTTGGATTTGCTTCAAATTCGCTATTACCGACGCGACTAAGCCCGTATAAACTTCGCAATACTGCGTTAAACTGCGAACGGTGGCGCAGTCACGTACGATTTAGTACGCTCCCTTGCCGCCGTCTTGTTTGCCTTGTCTTGCTCGTTTCTACGGGCTTAGCAAGCCCTTACTTGTTGGTGTAGTAGATAAGTTTCTGACAAAATTACAATGCTTTGCTGAACGTCATTGCGAGGAGCGGTAGCGACGAAGCAATCCAATTTAATTAAACATCACCGCAATTTCGCATTCCGCATTAAAAAATATGTCATCTGGCGTGTAATATATTTAAAGTCATTTTTAATGAAGAATAACACCAATTATGTCATCCTGAGCGCAGTCGAAGGATCTAGGAACCAACGTATAATCTACATACCATATTCCCAGATGTTTCGCAACATTCGCCGTCCTTTGGCGAAACTCCGCAACTTTGTTGCTACGCTCAACATGACATATAAAATGCATTCCGCATTAAATTAGCTGCCGTATCCCACAAGCGGGAGCCTCGGCAGGATTATGTTGATTTAAAGTTAATCATAAGGAGCAATTTATGCCAACAATAAGCTGCCGTTTCCCTACGTGAGCCTCGGCAGGATTATGTTGATTTAAAGTTAATCATAAGGAGCAATTTATGCCAACAATAATTGGAGTAAAATTTAAGGAAAAGGGCAAAACGTATTTTTTTGCCCCTAATAACATACAGTTTGACGTAGGCGACGGTGCTATCGTGGAAACGTCCCGCGGGCTCGAATACACATTTGTAACGGTAGCCAACACCGAAATTTCCGACGACGAAATCAAGGGCGAACTTAAAAGCGTTGTGCGCAAAGCAACGGACAAGGACACTAAAACTTACAACGACAATGCCGCGCGCAGGCTTCCCGCCATACGTCAAGCGCAGGAATTTGCAAATAAACGCAATTTGGATATGAAGATCGTCGATGCCGAATTTGCATTCGAAGGCAGCAAAGTAGTATTCTTTTTCACGTCAGACAACCGCATCGACTTCCGCGAACTTGTAAAAGACCTTGCATCGGCGTTTAAACTTAGGATAGAACTCCGCCAAATAGGTATTCGCGACGAATGTAAAATGAAGGGCGGTTTAGGTCCTTGCGGACGCGTATGCTGCTGTAACGACTTCCTTGCCGACTTCGCGCGCGTATCTATCAAGATGGCTAAACATCAGGGACTGTCGTTAAATCCTACTAAAATCAGCGGTTTGTGCGGCAGACTTATGTGCTGTTTAAAGTACGAAGACGATTACTACGCCGATACATTAAAGTTTATGCCTAAAATCAACTCGCAAATAGAAACGCCAAACGGCAAAGGTATTGTTGTAAGCGTCGATATGCTAAGGCAAACGGTAGTGTGTCGGGTTTCGATCGGCGGCAATGACGAAGCAACTGAGTTGCACGAATACGACCTTGCACAACTTGGCATTACACCCGTATATCCGTCTTGCGGCGGCAGTTGCAATGACTGCGATTCTGCCGACGACCCCGACGACGTTTCGGACAGTATCGACGAAATCCCCGCCGAATAATCAATTACGTATAACGGCATTTTGCACAATATAACAAAACCCCGCATAAATTGCGGGGTTTTTTAATACAACAAATTATGAATAAGTTTTTAAGTCGCGCGTTCAACTTCGTTTCGGACGTGTCTGTGGTTGTCGGCTCGGCGGTGGGCGTAGGTTTAATTTCGGGCAAGGAAACGCAGGTATTTACCCAAACAGTTCCCAACATTTTGATTTTTGCCGTAGTTTACGCTTTTGTTGTGTCGAAATACCGCGAATTTTGTCGAAAAAACGCTGTCAGCAGTACTGCGCATCTAGCGCAAGTCTGTTTCGGTAAGTTTTCCGTTGCTTTCAACTTTGCCCTTTGCCTATGCGCTTTTGTGTGTATAGTAACGTGTCTTGCGGGCGTGGAGCAGTGTTTAAGCAGTATTCTATATTTATCCGCCTTGCCGTTGTATGCCGTTTGCGTTGCGTTTTGTGCGGCAATTGTTATGGCAAAGGGTTTTTCCGCCTTAAAAATTTGCAACGTTGTTTCCCTTGCAATGACGGTCGTGCTGTTTGTATTGATGGTTTTAAGCTACAAACCGTCCGCTTCGGCAACGGCAGCCCCGCAGTTGTATATGCCGGTAATTTATGCGTTATTCAACTTTACGATGTCGCTAAGTCTCACTTGTAAATTGGGTGCAAAGTCGTGCAAACGTCAAAACGTCATCCGCTCGGTAATTTCTGCGGTAATTATTGCCGTTGCAATTATTGTCACAACTTTTATTGCGGACTTTTCCGCTCCGCTGCCCGCTCTCGTAAATTTAAACGGCTTTACAAAGTTCTTTGCCGTTTTTACGATATCGTTAACGTCAATGTGCGGAATTGTCGGCTGCGCTTTGCCCGTAACCGAACTCGTCGACGGAGTAGTCGGGGACAAAACGGTATCGTCTGCGCTTGTATTTTGTTTTGCTTGCGCTTTGTCTATGTTCGGGTTCGACTTCCTTGTCAAGTTCGGTTACGTCTTTGTTGCGTTAATCGGCTTGATTGTGGCAATTGTCATATTGCTGCAAAAACATTCGAAACGCAATTTTAACGGTAGCCTTTAACTACTATTTTTTCAAGTATGGCGACAAGTCCGTACATAATGCCCGCAAGGGCGCACAGCACAATAGTGCAAGTCATTACCATATCGAGTCTAAACACTTGGCTGCCGTACACAAGCAAATACCCCAAGCCTTCCTTGGACGCAAGGTATTCGCCCATTATCGCGCCTATCCAACTCATTCCGACGTTTATTTTTAAACACGCCATAAGCGTAGGCACGTTGTATGGCGCAACAAGTTTAACAAATATTTGCATACGGTTTGCGCCCATACTTTTAAGCAGCAGTATTTTGTCCTTGTCGGTAGATACAAATCCGTTAAGCAGCGTAATTGTGGTAATTACAACCGAAATTAGCACAGCCATTGTAATAATTGCCATTTTGCCCGTACCTACCCAAATTATGATGATAGGTCCCAATGCAATTTTAGGCAGGCTGTTCAATACCACGACATACGGTTCGAACACGTCCTTTACAAAGTTGTTCCACCACAAAATTACCGCCGCAATGTAACCTAGCGTTGTTCCTATAACAAATCCTACAAGCGTTTCCCAAGTGGATACCCAAGCGTTTTTCCACAGCAGACCGCCGTTGGACAGTTCGATTAGCGTCAGCCAAATACGGCTGGGGCAACTCATTATAAACGCGTCTATCCACTGTAAGTGCGCCGCCAGTTCCCATATGCCCAAAAACAAAATAAGTATGCCCACTTGCGTTACGTGTACCAAAATATTGCGGACGCGCTTTTTGCGGAGAAACAGTAAATGTTCCCGCGTAAAACTTTCGTATTTTTTCGGCATTTTTATCTCCAAAAGTTTAATTTATTACTAAAATGCAGTTTTGACGGCTGCAATGCAATTAATTGACGTTGCCGTGAAGCAAATTATGCAAGTACTCGAACTGCCGCGAAAAGTCGGGCGATTGTCTGCGGTGCAAAGGGGTGTCGATGTCGCCCATATTAGTGTAGTGTATCGCCTTGACGGTTGCGGGGCGCGCGGTTAATACAATCACTTTGTCGGCAAGTGCAATAGCTTCGCTTATGTCGTGAGTAACCAACAATGCCGTTTTGTTTTCCTTTTTGATTATGTCGTACACGTCGTCGCACACGTCTAAGCGTGTTTGAAAGTCCAATGCGGAAAACGGCTCGTCAAGCAACAGTAAGTCGGGGTTTGTGGCAAGCGTGCGTATTAACGCCGCTCTTTGCCGCATTCCGCCCGAAAGCTGCTGCGGGTAATGCTTGCGAAAGTCCCACAGTCCGTACTTTTTAAGCAGACTTTTTGCCTTTTCGGTGTTTTCGTTTGTCATTTTGTTTTGAACTTCCAAACCTAACGTCACGTTCCGCCATATAGTACGCCATTCGAACAACTGGTCGCGTTGCAGCATATAGCCCACTTTGCAGTTTCCGTTGTCTTTCGGTTTGAATATAAAGCGCCTGCTGCGTTTAGGCACATCTGCTTTTTGCTTGGTTTTATCGTCTGCTGTGTTTTTACCGCCTTTATTGTCGGGCAAAACTTCGCAAGCGGCAGGTGTTACGGATTGCTGTCCGCGTATAATTTTGCCCGAAGTCGGTTGCAGCAAGCCGCACACTAACGACAAAACAGTGGTTTTTCCGCAGCCCGACGGACCTATCAACGCCACAAATTCCCCTTCGTTGATTTCAAACGACAGTTTGTCGATTGCTACCGTTTGGTGTTCCTTGGTATAAAATATTTTACTTACGTTGTCAAACTTTAAAATACTCATTTGCTTACCCTTGCTATATGTGTGCTTTTAATCGCACATTTTTACAATATCTAAATTAATTCAACTTACCCTTAACTACGCATTCCGCATTCAAAATATATGTCATCCTGAGCGAAGAATGACACCCATTATGTCATCCTGAGCGGAGCCGTAGGTGTAGTCGAAGGATCTAAGAACCAACGGATAATAATACATACCGTATTC
This sequence comes from uncultured Eubacteriales bacterium, assembly GCA_948938605.1. GTDB lineage: Bacteria > Bacillota > Clostridia > Christensenellales > CAG-314 > Fimimonas. The sequence goes on along the minus strand of CARAIG010000066.1, from coordinate 4,600 downwards.
CCAGATGTTTCGACTAGCAACTAAGTTGCTTGCTCAACATAATGTTTATTGTCGCTTTGCTCCATAAACATTGGCGTTCGCAACTGCGTTGCTCGGCTAAGGACAAAAAGTAGTACACTCTTAATTTGCGACACTTAGTTAATTAACGTCACCGCAATTACGCATTACGCATTACGCACTAATATCTACTTTGTTTGCCGCCGTATTGTCGACGATTTTGTCGTATTCCACGCGGCTGCTAAGTTCGCCTGCATTTTGCATAATATCCTGTATGCGTTCGAACGCTTCCTTGTTTGTTACGGGAGTAGTAGTCCATACGTCGTATTTTTGGTAGTTGGCAATAGCTTTTGTCAGCAGTTCCATACTTGTTCCCACAAAATATGTTTCCACTAACTTTGCGCAATCCTCTGCGGAATGCGTCATTGCGTATTCCGTTCCGCGCCAAACCGCTTTAATAAATTTTTCGACGTTTTCGGGGTGTTCCTTCATATACTTGTCGGTTGCGGTGTAGCAAGTGTAGGGGATTTCGCCGCTGTCTTGACCGATTGACGACACAATGTAACCCTTGCCTTCAACTTCCAACTGGCTTGCGGCAGGCTCGAACAAGGGTACCAAGTCCCCCGTACCGCCGGTAAAAGCAGGTCCTAACGCGCCGAATTGAATAGAGTAGTCCATAGTGATGTTTTGTCCGTCGGTATACCCTTTGTTGTTAAGCACGTATTGCAAAATCATTGCAGGCATACCGCCTTTACGTCCCATAAGCACCGTTTGGTTGTCTATTCCGCTGTAATCGAAGTTGGGCATATTTGTGCGCGCAACCAAAAAACTGCCGTCACGTTTGGTTAACTGACCTATAACTTTGGGGTAGTCTTTTTTGCCTTGCAAGTACACGTAGATGTTGGCTTCGCATCCCATAAGCCCTATGTCCGCTTCGTTAGTCAGCAGTGCGGTCATAACGTTGTCTGCGCCGCTGCCGTTGGTAATTTCAACAGTCAACCCTTCTTCTTCGAAGTACCCAAGGGCTAACGCCAAGTATTGCGGCGTGTAAAACAAACTGTGGGTAACTTCGCTTACCCGTATCTTGTTGCCGTCGGAAGTGTCGCAGCTTGCCAAGCAAGCAAAACATAACGACGCAAGCAGCGTAGCGATAAGTAAAATAGTGACAATTTTTTTCAAATCAAAATCCTCCGTTTGTTATTTTTACATATTGCATACTATTAAAATATGCGTCTTTATGTTACAAAAAGTGCCGCTTGTTCAGTAGGCGTATTCTGTGGCTCATCGTGCAATAACGGGGTTGTCCGTAAAAAACAATTCTTTTTTAGGACGCACTTTAATTCCTAAAAAATATTCGGTTTCATTGCTTGCCAAATTTTTTTTAACGATATATAATAATTATGTAAAGATGCACAAGGCAAAAGGTTGTTGCAAAACCGACTTACAGAGAGCGGCGGACGGTGGAAGCGTCGCAGTGCGGGTGCGGCAATGTAGTTTGCTTAGTCGACAAAGCGAAACGGCGGTTGGGTTTTCCTACCGAAAGTAGTTTTGTACGGGTGATTCCGTTATCGATCGTCAAGGTATTGTTTGCTTTGCGTATTCGGCGTAGCAATTATTTTAACGCTGTCGCACGCATGCGGACAATACGAATTAAGGTGGTACCGCGGATATTCGCCCTTATAGGACGAGTATCTTTTTTTATTTAATTAAGCTAAAAGGTTGTAAAAAACGTCGGTACGTTAACAAAATACAAAAGTTTACAAATTTCGACAAAAAACGCCAAGCAACGTTTGCAGGGCAAAATAAGTATATTTTTATCACAGGAGTGGATTTTATGATAGACAAGACTTATCAACCAAACTCATTCGAACGCGATTTATACCGCTGGTGGATGGATCAAGGATATTTTACCCCCAAGGCGGAAATTGGCAAACCGTACTTTTCGATGGTTACGCCGCCGCCCAACATTACGGGACAATTGCACTTGGGACATGGACTTGACAATGCCATACAGGATACGCTCATCCGTTTTAAACGTATGCAGGGTTACAATACGTTGTGGCTACCGGGAACCGACCACGCAAGTATTGCTACCGAAGTGAAAATAGTCGAGGCGCTTAAAAAGGAAGGCATCGACAAGCGTGACTTAGGGCGCGGAAAGTTTTTGGAACGCGCTTGGAAATGGAAAGAGCAGTACGGCGGACGTATTGTCGAGCAGTTAAAGTGTTTAGGCAGCAGTTGCGACTGGTCGCGTCTTGCCTTTACTATGGACGAGCAGTGCAGTAAAGCGGTACGTCGCGCATTTGTACGTATGTACAAGGAAAAATTGATTTACCGTGGAAACCGCATTATAAACTGGTGTCCCGTTTGTAAAACGGCTTTGTCCGACGCCGAAGTGGAATACGCCGAACAAGACGGACATTTTTGGCATTACGGCTATACCACGCCCGACGGAAAAACAACCGTAACCTTTGCAACCACCCGTCCCGAAACGATGTTGGGCGATACGGCTGTTGCAGTCAACCCTAACGACAAGCGTTACAAGCACCTTGTGGGTAAAACGGTAATAGTGCCCTTTGTCAACCGCGAAATTCCCGTCATTGCCGACGAATACGTCGATATGGAATTCGGTACCGGCGTAGTAAAAATTACCCCCGCGCACGACCCTAACGACTTCGAAGTGGGACGCCGTCACAACTTGCCCGTAATAAGGGTTATGAACGACGACGGCACAATGAACGAAAACGCCGGCGAATTTGCCGGTCTTGACAGGTACGAAGCGCGCAAGCAAATTGTCGCAAAACTCAAACAAATGGGTATTTTGCAAAAGGTTGAGCCGCACAAACACAACGTCGGCAGTTGTTACCGCTGTCATACTACGGTTGAACCGATTGTGTCCAAACAGTGGTTTGTCAAGATGGAAAGTTTGGCAAAACCCGCAATTAAAGCGGTTAAAGACGGCGAAATCCAATTCCACCCCGAACGCTTCGAAAAGACGTACTTTAACTGGATGGAAAACATTAAGGACTGGTGTATTTCCCGTCAGTTGTGGTGGGGACACCGCATACCCGTTTGGTATTGCGACGACTGCGGAACGGAAATTTGCGAGGAACAAGATCCTACCGTATGCCCCAAATGCGGCAGCAAACATATCCGTCAAGACGAAGACGTTTTGGATACTTGGTTTTCGTCTGCGTTGTGGCCGTTTTCGACATTGGGCTTTTGCTCTAACAGCGATGACTACAAGGCGTTCTTCCCCACAAGCGTACTTTCCTGCGGTTACGACATCATCTTCTTTTGGGTTGCCCGCATGATATTCAGTTCGCTCTATGCCACAGGCAAAGCGCCGTTTTCGCACGTATTAATGCACGGAATTGTGCGTGACGAACAAGGACGCAAAATGAGTAAATCCTTAGGCAACGGCGTCGATCCCGTCGACTTTATCGACAAGTACGGCGCGGACACATTGCGCTTTGCTTTGCTTAACGGCGTGGCAAACGGCAGCGATATACGTTTTTCGTCGGACAAAATCGAAGGCACTCGTAACTTTATGAACAAAATATGGAATGCAAGCCGTTTTGTTTTGATGAATTGCGAAGACAAGCAGTTAAAAAATATAAAGGACTGCAAGCTTACTCTTGCCGACAAATGGATACTCACCCGCTTAAATGCAGTAACCGCGCAAGTGACCGATTTAATCGAAAAATTCGAACTGGGAATGGCGTGTCAAGCTGTTTACGACTTTATGTGGGGCGAGTTCTGCGACTGGTATATCGAGCTTACAAAACCCGTTTTGTACGGTTCGGACGATGCAGCCCGCTGCGATACTTTGTCGGTACTGGTTTATGTACTTGACGGCACTTTACGGCTTATACACCCCTTTGCGCCCTTTATTACCGAAAAGATTTACCAATCCTTGCCAAATAAGTCGTGCGAAAGCATTATGATTGCCCCGTTCCCTACGGTAAACAAGGAGTACGATTTTGCAAACGAATGCAGCCTTGTGGAAGAGTTAAAGGAACTGATTGCAAAAATCCGCAACATCCGTGCCGAGTACGGAGTAGTGCCAAGTAAGCGTATAACTATGTACTTGACCGCGCAAGACGAGCGTATAAAAACGTGCGACGCGTATTTTGTAAAACTGTGCAATATCGAACAGGTAATTTACGGACAAGCCCCCGCAAACGCTAAGACTGTCAAGGCAGTAGGAACCGCCGCAACTTGCGAAATTCCTTTGGGCGATTTGGTTGACCGCGACAAGGAAATCGAGCGTTTGAACAAGGAACTTGAAAAAGTAAATTCGGATATAGCATTTACCAACGGCAGACTTAGCAACCAAGGTTTTGTTGCAAAAGCTCCCGCACAGCTTGTCGAAGCGGAAAAAGCCAAATTAGCCAAATTTTTAGACATTCAACAGCAGCTTACGGCACGCTTGGACGAATTAAAATAAACGTCACTGCAATATTACATTATAATGCGTAATGTCAGCGACATTAATACACATTGCGCTACGCTAGATCTCTCCACGCGGCACAAGTGCCTTGGTCGAGATGACATACTAAGGTGTATTCATATTCCTTGCCCGTCATTGCGAGCGAAGCGA
>CARAIG010000065.1 GCA_948938605.1 uncultured Eubacteriales bacterium | reverse complement strand
TTTACGTGAAAACTGACGTCTTTAAGAACCCAATTTTCGTCGGTATAGGCAAACCACACGTTTTTAAATTCTATTTCGCCTTCAACCTTGTCCAATTCGATTGCGTCGGGTTCATCAACGACCAAAGGTTGAAAGTCAAGGATAGTAAATATCTTTTCCGCCGAAGCAAAAGCCGATTGCAAACGGTGGAATTGTTCGGCTAAACTTTGAATAGGATTGAAAAAGCGGGAAATAAACATATAAAACGCCACTATTACTTCGCTTGTAATTACTTGTCCTAAAAAGGCGACGTTATCAATGTAACCCATACTACCCAAAACAAACAAACACAGTACCGATGAAATATACAGCATATAAACCAACGGACGGAAAATGCTGAATACTAACATTTGACTGCGCTGCGCTTTGTACAGTTTGTCGTTTTTAGCGGCGAACTGTTCCATTTTACGTTGCTCGCGATTGAAAATTTGCGTAACCTTCATTCCCGATAAATTTTCCGACAAAAAGGTATTAATGTCGGTTGTGGCGTTTTTAACTTGACGGAACCCTTTGCGCGAAAATTTGCGGAAAATTACCGTAAACAAAACTATAAACGGCACAAAACAAAGCACCATTAACGTTAATATATAGTTTACGCACAACATTGCCACAAGCACGCCCGCTACCACAAAACTGTTTTGAACAAGATTAACAAGCAAGTTCGTAAACATCATAGAAATTGCATTAGTATCGTTTGTTACCCGCGTGACAAGTTTGCCTACGGGTATTTGCGACAATTGCGCGTGCGACAAACTCTCGATATGCGTAAACACGTCTTCGCGCAATTTGGAAACAATTTTTTGCCCTGTCTTTTGCAACACTACGGACTGGATATACGAACACGCAAGCGAAACAATCAAAATGCTTGCGTATACACCTACGCGCCACAGCACCGAATACAACTCGAAATTATTTTTAATAATACCCTCGATATCGGAAACCAAAATAGGCGACACAACGCTATACAAAGCGGATATAAGCATTGTAAAAGCTACCAAAACAAAGTTTTTCCAATAAGGTTTTGCATAAATAAGCAGGCGTTTAAACAATTCGCCGTCTTTAATATTGCGCTCAAACCCCATTGCTTCTTTTTTGTCTTTAATTAACGCGTAGGCTACAATCAAAGCTAGCGAAACAACACCTAAAATTGCGCCTACAATCAACAACGGAAGGTAATTCATATTACAAGCCCTCCTCGTCTTCCAATTTTTGCAATGCTACCATATTGCGGTAATCGCTGCAACGCTCTAATAATTCGGCGTGCGTTCCGCAATCCACTACTTTGCCGTTATCCAAATAAACGATTTTGTCCAAACTTTGAACAGTGGAAATGCGGTGAGCAATCAGTATCGTAGTTTTGCCTGCGCGTTCGCGCTTTAAGTTATCTAAAATCTTACGTTCGGTATCGGTATCGACTGCCGAAACCGAATCGTCCAAAATCAGTATTGACGAATTCTTGATTAAAGCGCGCGCAATAGAAATGCGCTGTTTTTGTCCGCCGGAAACAGTTACGCCGCGCTCACCTAAAACCGTTTGGTAACCGTTGACAAAGCCTTGAATATTGCCGTCAACATCCGCAAGATGCGCAGCGAGCTCCACTTGATCAATGTCATCGCTGTCGGATGCAAATGCAATATTATTTGCCACAGTATCGGAAAAAAGAAAATTATCCTGCGGTACATATGCGCAAGAATTACGCAGACTTTTTATCGTTATATCGTTGACGTCGTTACCGTCGATAAACAACATATCCCTGCCCACGTTATAACAACGTAAAATCAAATCGGACAACGTTGTTTTGCCGCAACCGGTTTTACCTACGATTCCTACGTTTTGACCGGCGCTTATTGTAAAGGTAATGTCGCTTAGCGCATCGTAATCGGAGTTAGGATAACGAAAAGTAAGGTGCCTAAACTCTATTTCGCCGTTGATGTTTTCAACATTTAAAGCGGTAGGCGAATCAACCACATCCGATGTGGCGTTCATAAATTCCGTTACGCGTTTAAGCGACGCTTTCCCGCGCGAAGACATATCTATCAATTCGGTAATTGCCATTACAGGCCAAACTATGGCGTTAAAATAGCCAATGAATTCCATTAACTGCCCTGCATTGAAGCGTCCGACATATACCAAATACGATCCGTAACCCAGTACAATGCATATAACAGATTCCACAAACAGGCTTACCAAAACGTGCAACAGCATACTCATTTTAGTATATGCAACGTTGGCGTCTTCATTTTGTTTGTTTAATCTACGGAATGCCCAAAGTTCTTTAAATTCCTTTACAAATGCCTTGATTACGGCAATGCCCGAAAAACTTTCCTGCGAAAAATCCGACAAGTCCGAAAAAGCTTGCTGACGCGCATCCCACTTCATTGTCATATATTTGCCGAGCACTATGCCTACTGCCAGCATCAACACCATAGGAATTAACGAAAACAACGTCATACGCCAGTCCATACGGAACATTTTGTACAACGACAAACCGCCCATAAATACGGCGTCGAACGTCATCATTATACCGCTGCCGAAGCAATCTTGAACGGTTTCGAGATCGTTTGTAAACAGCGACATCATATTGCCGACTTTATTTTTAGAGTAAAATTCGCACGACAAAAATTCGGAATGGCGAAACATCCGTCCGCGCAGATCTTTTTCCACCCTGTAACCCGAGCCGAACAAACAAACGCGCCAAATAAACCTGCCTATCACCAACGATACTATTACTATAAACATTGGCACACAGACCTTATTCATCAGCAATGTCTTGTCGAAATCGTACATAATTCCGTCAATTTCCACTTGCCCTTCATTAATGCCGTTAATAACTAAGCTGTACAGTTCGGGTATTATAAGTTGGGCGTAGTCAACCGCAATTAGCGCAACAATGCCCAAGAGTATCGGCAAAAGATATTTTAAATAATATTTGTTTATTTGTCTGCCGAAAATCATACATTTCCCCGTTAAAAAATATTATAATATGTTAACATAGGCTTATATTTTAGTCAAACAAATTGACTAAAACTCAATTATTTTATAATAAATAATCATTTATCATTAAGAACAAAAACTAATAAGATCAATAAAACATTAAACACCGTTCAATGTAATGATTTTACAAAAAACGGTGCATAAGTATTATGAAAGTTTTATAAGTTCGTTTAAACTTTTCAGCGGAAAACCGCTGCGGGATATGTACTTAAAACAAACAGTTAACGCTTCCTTAACGGCGTCGTTAGACACATTTATGTTCGGTATGCGATCGTAACTGATATTTTCCACCATTTTACAACACGAGTGAGCACGCATAGATACTGCGGTATTGTCCGCTTCGCGGCAGTTGTCGCACACAAAACCGCCGCGCTGCAAATTTAAATAGAATCGCTTGGCACTGCTACCGCACGAAATGCAATTGTCCAATTGAAGTTTTAAACCGTCGATTTCAAAGAATTTAAGCATATACCGCAAAGTTACCAACAGCGGATTGATACCGCACGATAAAGCTTTTAGCGCTTTTAACGTTTCTATAAATAATTCGGGTTCGCTTAGACCTTCTTCGGTATAATTCATCAAACTTTCAGCAATAGTACAGGCAGCGTAGTAAGATAAAATGTCTGTTCGCAGACTGTAAAAACTTTCCAACTGATCGCAAGTTTTAAGAGTAAATCGGTCGCCAGTCAAAGCAAGTTCATATTGCCCGAAACAAAATTGATCGGCAGCAAAACGCAGCTTTGCCGACGCTTTGCGTATTCCGCGCGCTAAAACGGAAATTTTGCCGTATTCTAACGAATACAGCAAAATATACTTGTCGTTTTCCTTGTAGTCAGTCGCGCTTATCGCTATTGCTTTTGTCGTCACTTCCATTTTTAGACAATTCCTTGTAAAGCATATAATATGCAGGATTACCTGTTTCCTTAAATAACTGCCAAACTTTGTCTTTCATTGTACGCATTCCTCCTACAATTAGTTTGCGTACAATGCTTAAATATTAAACAACTTTTAACATTTCGGCGTAAAATTGTGTCAATTATCAATACTATGCCACAAATAGTATGTTGTTTTTTACTATTTTTCGTCAAACAAATGCTATTTTCGGTTTGAATAGCCTAATTCATTAAGCATAGAAGGATTATTGCGCCAGTCTTCCTTGACCTTTACCCACAGCGTTAAAAACACTTTACCGTCAAGTAATTTTTCGATACTTTCGCGGGCGTGGATACCGATGCTCTTAATCATTGCGCCGTGCTTGCCCAAAACAATAGGCTTGTGCGAAGCCTTTTCCACTATTACCGTAGCGTCTATATCCCACGAAGAATTTTCGAATTGCATTTTGTTAATAGCAATACCTATACCGTGCGGAATTTCGTTTTCACACGCAAGCAAAACTTTTTCGCGGATAATTTCCCCTACCAAATAACGTTGACTTTTGTCGGTAACGTCGTCTTCCTCGAAATACATCGTATCGCCTTGTAAATACTTTTTAAGCGCTTGTTTCAATTCGTCAACGCCGTTGTTACGCTTGGCGGATACACAATAAACTTCCGAAACCGCTTGATATTGATTAAGTTTAGCCAGTTCCGGCATTAACTTTTGCGGTTGGGTAATATCGATTTTAGTGACGGCAACGACAATAGGAATTTGTCGTTTAGCGTATTTATCGATTTGCGACAGTTCCTTATCCGTTATGCCGTCGTGACCGTCTATTACCAGCAGTATGCAATCCACGTCCTGCGTTGCGTTGTCAATGCTACGAAGCATATAGTCGCCCAAGGCGTTTTTACTAATCAAAAAACCCGGAGTGTCCACAAACACAATTTGGCTGTCATCGTCCGTCCACACACCCATAATGGAATCCCTTGTAGTTTGCGGCTTAGGGGACACTATCGACACTTTTTGTTTGATTAACGCGTTAAGTAAAGTGGACTTGCCCGCGTTAGCAAAGCCCACTATTGCTATAAATCCTGTTTTTTTCATTTTATTTACCGAGTAATACGCATTGTATTTAATATTTCGTTTTGAATGTCAAACATTTGTTTTTCATCGTCTGCATTTAGATGGTCATATCCCAACAAATGCAACATTCCGTGCAGCGAAAGGAAACACAGTTCGCGCTTTAACGAATGGTTATACTCAACCGCCTGTTCCTTTGCACGTTCAAGACAAATTATGACGTCGCCTATATTAAGTTTGCCCGTTTCGGGATTAACGATGTCCGCAAAATCGGTTGCATTAATAACTTTGCGTTCGGGGTTGTCCACAGTCGGAAAAGACAACACGTCGGTTACGCTGTCCACATTACGGTATTGTTTGTTAAGACTTTGAATTTCGTCCGTCGTGACAAAAGACAAAGACATTTCAATTCCGTTTACGGGCTGATTTAAATGCTTTAAAGCGCATTGCAGCACTTTTTTAACCGTATACCTTATACAACCTACATTAGTAAAATATATTGTCATTATTTGCCACCTAACTTAACGTCGGGGTACGATATACGTTTGTGACGTACACCCAAGAACGTGTCGACAATTGTATTTTTTACCGTTTCCATTTCGCTCATTGTAAGGTCACAATCGGTAAACTGTCCAAATGTCATACGCTCGTTTATAATATCGGTAATTATTTTGTCGGCAGTATTTTTGTCTCCGCTTGCGCGCAATGCAGCTTCGCTAGCATCGCAAATCATTAAAATTGCGGAAATTTTGTTGGTCGGCTTAGGTCCGTCGTAACAATAACCGTCATACGGTAAAAATCCGTCGGTATACTTTTGCGCTTTTAAAAAGAAATACTTAATGGGCAAAGTTCCGTGATGTTCCACTATTGCAAGTTGAACTTCACGCGGGAGCCCGTATTCCTTAGCTATTGCAAGTCCGTTAAGCGTATGGTATTTAATCATATTTACGCTTGCTTCGGGCGTCATATTATCGTGAGGATTGTAACCGTCCAATTGGTTTTCTACAAAGTATGCAGGGTTTTTAATTTTACCTATATCGTGATAGTACGCGCAAGCCTTGGCAATTGACGCGCTTTGTCCTATTGCCACAGCACACGCTTCGACGTAAGTTGCAACGGTCAAGCAATGGTTATATGTGCCGGGAGCTTTTTCAAACAACTTACGCATAAGTTCGTTGTCGCTGGTTGCAATTTCGGCATAGCGGAAAATCGACGACACGTTAAACGCCTTTTCGAATACGGGCACAACAACAAACATTATCATTACGCTAATCATACCGCTGCCGAAGGCGCACGCCATTTTTATTCCGTATACTACCCAATCGAAACTGTTAAGATTTTCAAAAATCAAAATACTGATTGTTGCGCAAACTGCCGAAATAATGCCGAGTATCACACCCGCAAGTACGTAACGGGAACGACGGTACTGTTTACCCAACAGGAAGGATACGAATACCGCTTCGATTACGCCGCTAAATAACAAATAGAACATACTGTCCGATTGAATACTATTAGGTCCGTCCCAAATTATAGGATCCATAAAGCACAGCATAACTATAATGAAATTAGCAAAAAATCCGCATTTCCCCGAAACTATAATAGACAAAATAAGCGAACACAAGGCAAAAGGCACAATGTATATTGCATATTCCCACAGTTGCGACAACTGCATAACAATGAACGACAATATCATTGTGCAAAACATAGCCCATGTTTCGCGGGCGCTTTGCATTACTTTGCGGTCGGCAAAATAAACGTAAAAGCCCATAGACGCCAATAACATTATGTTAGTTACGGCTTGTACAATTACGTTGATAACCGAAAACGACTTGATGTTAGGCAGTATTGTTAAAGCGCAAATTAAAATGTACGCCAATACATAACTCAATATAATCTGCTTCCACTTTATACCGGTTTTCTTTATCTTTTTAGCCATTATTTATCCTCTGTTTCGTACGCTTTGACGATCTTTTGTACTAACGGATGACGTACGACATCACGCTCGTTAAGTTTGATAATACCTATGTCGTCAATATCTTTTAGTATTTTTATTGCGTGTTTTAAACCGGACGTTAACCCACGCGGCAAGTCTATTTGCGTAAGGTCGCCGGTAATAACCATTTTACTGTTTTCGCCCAAACGGGTTAAAAACATTTTTATTTGTTCCTTAGTTGTATTTTGAGCTTCGTCCAAAATTACATAGGCGTTAGACAATGTCCGACCGCGCATATACGCCAACGGAGCAATTTCGATTGTACCGCGTTCCAACATTTTGGAAAAAGTTTCGTTACCGAACATTTCCTGCAAAGCGTCGTAAAGCGGTCGGAGATAGGGATTGACCTTTTCCTGTAAATCGCCGGGCAAAAAGCCTAATTTTTCACCTGCTTCCACAGCCGGACGCGTTAGAATAATCTTTTCAACCTTTTTAGCCTTGAATTCGTTTACGGCAATTGCCACTGCAAGATAGGTTTTGCCGGTACCGGCAGGTCCTACGCCAAACGTTATGATGCGTTTTTTCATAAGGTCGACATACTTTTTTTGTCCTACCGTCTTGCACTTAATCGGCTTTCCGCGGTTTGTAATTGCTACAACGTCCCCCAAAAGCTCGTCAACGTCATCTAACTTACCGTCATTTGCACACTCTATTAAGTAGTTAACCCTGCCGATGTCGACGCTGTCGTTATTATAAATAAAGTGTTTTAACTTATTAAGCACCGCTATGGTTTTGTCGACGTTTTCCTCATCGCCGAATATACTGCAATGCCCGTCCTGTACCATTATTTTTACGTCAAAAGCCGAACTCAAAACTTTGACGTTTTCGTCTAGCGGTCCAAACAACTTAACAAGTTCGTCCATAGATTGTACTTCGATTATTTTAGATACCAAGTTATTCCTCCGTCATTGTATGTACGTTTGCGCCGACAGCGTTGCGGTAACAATATTGCCCGTTACCGTATATTCAACGTCTTGCGGAACAAAGCCGCACTCCTTTAAGGCACTGTCGTAAGCTTGCTTTTGCAATTCATCCAAACAGTCGTTAAGCGAGCACGATACCGTAACGCTGCGAGTTTCGCAGTAAGTGTTATAAATTATCGCCAAATTTAAAGGCTGTAAATACGCATAACTCGATTTGACGGAAAAACTGTCATAGGGGCAACCTTGCACATACTCTTTACCGAATAGCACTACGCCGGTTTTAACGCACTCGTTGCCAGTGGGTTGCAATTCGGTTTTGTATCCGTTAAATTCAACCGAACCCTGAACAGATTGACGTACGGTTATACGTCCCAATGCGTACACGTCGCGGCTTTCGCCGTCATTGAACACTCTGCGCCCTTCTATTAACACATCTCCGACTTTGACCGCGTCGCCGACTTTGACTAACAGATTGCCCTGTTCGCACAATACAGACGTTACAATGCCGTTTACCGTAGAAATAACGTCACGTCGTTTTGACATATCTATCGGCATATCAATTTGTTTTGTCGCTACGGCATTTACGTAAATTACGCTGCCCTTGCGGCTTACTACCGCATACATTGCTTTGAGTTTGTTTGCTACGGCATTTTCCACCGCATCGGGATTAAAACCCACAAGCGGCGTTCCTATACCTATACCCGAATCGTATAATGCTTGACGGACTGCCACATCGTCAAAGTCGCCCTGCGTTTCTATGCGCAAACAAATTTGCGACGAAATGCCCAATAAAATTACGCAAAGCAGGACAGCCGCAATTAAAACGAAGCGCGCTTTTGCAAATTGCAGTCCAAAAGATACGCCAGTATAATGTATATCAAGTATATTATAGCACTTTTCTTTAAGTTGCGCAACCACCTTTTGCGAATGTGTTGCATCAACTTGCAAAATACATTGCTTGCCGTCCCTAGACAGTCCCAGTATGGTAATATTTTGACGGCAGAGATTGTTTACAAAGCGGTTTATGTTTAGCCCTTCAAATGTAATAATGCAGCGGTTTTTCATTTTGACATCACCCCGACATTGTTTATCCGCCCCGTTATCACTGCAAAATTTTTACTTAGGCATTTAATTTTGAGATCGCTGCCCGCAATCGTTAAAACGCCGTCGGACAAACGAAAACTAATTTCATTGTCCGAATAATTGGTTATACCTTTGTGTCCTTCTACTACGACTGTCGTTCCGCCGAAAACGGAATACTTGTAACTGCCCACAAGGGCAGACAGTTCCAATCCGCATATTTGCGCTATGCTATCATTAAAAGAATTATTCATACCGCTAGTATATGACGGAAATTTGCCAAACAAAACAAAAGACTGTAAAAACGCAAAACGTCGGTTACGGACTATACTCCGAACCGACGTTTTACAAACAATTGAACAAAAATACGGCATAACCGTATATTTGCTCTGCGCAATTTTGATTACGCAAAATTACAACAGTTTGTCTAGCACTTGCGCGATTTCAGCAACTTTTTCCTTGCCTTGCTCACCGCACGCATCCATTACGCAATGGGAAATATGCGCCTGCAAAACTTCCTTGTTAACCTTTGCAAGTATCGCTTGGCACGCCATAATTTGATTGGAAATGTCGATGCAATAACGGTTGTCTTCAATCATTTTTATAATGCCGTCCATTTGCCCCCTTGCGGTCCGCAAAAGACGCGCCGCGCTAATTTTGTCGCCCGTCATATTGTTTTTACCTCCACAACTTTATAGTCTTGCGCTTCAACCGCCGATTTCAGGATTTCGGCAGAAACTGCGGAATTAGCGGCGACGTCCGCCGTACCGGCTTCTAAATTAACGTCAACTGTTTCAACTCCGTCTATTGCCTTCAACGCATTGGTAACGTGCGATACGCAACGCATACACATCATTCCTTCAATTTTCAATTGGTATTTCATTATGTTTTCCTCCTTTTGATTTGTTTCTTTTGGTAATTTACAATTGCTTTCCGTATTACAAGTTGCAGGTTGCTGCTCTATTTGCATTTGTTTGATTACTTGCATTCCGCAGGTTTTTTCATCGCAAATCGCTTGGTTGTTCTTATTGCTTTGACCGATGTGCTTAGACGGTTTAAACAGCCGCAAACGCAAAGCGTTAGTTACGACAAACAGACTTGACAGACTCATTGCAAGCGCGCCTATCATAGGACTTAACCTTAAAGCAAGGGGCGTAAGATACAATACCCCTGCGGCAAGCGGTATACCTAACGCATTATAGAAAAACGCCCAAAACAAGTTTTGCTTTATATTGCGGCGCGTTTTGCGGCTAAGTTCGATAACGTCGGGAACTGCGCGGACGTCGTTATTCATAAGCAATACGTCGGCACTGTCCATAGCAATATCGGCACCGCTCGACACCGCAAAACCTATGTCGGAGCGCACTAATGCAGGCGCGTCGTTTATACCGTCGCCCACCATTGCGGTCACTCCGTAATTCATAACTTGCGCCACTTTCCTTTCTTTATCGGCAGGCAATACTTCGGCATAATATTCGTCTATGCCAACTTCGTCGGCTACTGCCTTTGCAGCAAGAGCATTGTCGCCTGTTAACATTATCGGCTTGACATTCAATGCCTTTAAGCGGGTAACCGCTTCCTTTGCGGTAGGTTTAAGTTCGTCGCCAACGCCTATCATTCCGATGTAAACGCCGTCAACCGCTACAATTAAACACGTAAGCGCTAAATCGGACAAGCGGGCGTAATTCGTTTGATACGTTGAAAAATCAACGTTATTTTCATCCATTAAACGCTTGTTGCCAATAACGACTTTTTTGCCGTCGGCAACGGCGGATATTCCTTTGCCGGCAAGTGTTTCGTATTGCGAAGGCGTAACGAGCGCTACGCCCGACTGTTCCGCCTTGTCTACAACAGCGCGCCCAAGGGGATGTTCGCTTTGCTTTTCGATACCGCCTACAAGAGCAAAAAATTCAGCATCCGAAACAGTCGATACATATTCTACAACATGGGGCTTACCTATTGTCAATGTACCCGTTTTATCCAACACTACCTGTTTAATCGAAGCCAAACGCTCCAACGTTTCACCGTCCTTTATCAGCACTCCGCGTTCGGCGGCTTTACCTGTTGCAACCATAACTGCAACAGGCGTCGCAAGCCCCAAAGCGCAGGGACAGGAAATTACCAACACCGATATTGCAAAATCCAGCGCTAGCGATACGCCTTTCCCTAGGCACATCCAAACAATAAATGCGACAAGGGAAATTGACATTACAATAGGAACGAAAATTGCCGATATTTTGTCTGCCAAACGCTGAATGGGCGCTTTTGACGTGCCTGCTTCCTCCACCAAAGCAATTATTTTGCTTAGCATACTGTCCTGTCCTGCGGAGGTTACTTGCGCTTGAACATAACCGCTTACGTTAACGGTTCCCCCTATTACGAAATCGCCGATTTGCTTTTCGCACGGCAGGCTTTCACCGTTTACGCTGCTTTCGTCCACAAAGCAATTACCGCTAATGACCGTTCCGTCGGCAGGAAAAACCATTCCCGCCTTGACAACCATAATATCGCCGACTTTAAGAGATTTACCGTCGACTTCCGTTTCAACCCCGTCCACCAGCACTATTGCCTTGTCGGGAGCGAGTTTTTTAAGTTTGTTTATTGCGTCGCTAGTTTTAAGTTTGGAACGTCCTTCGAAATACTTACCCAAGTCGACAAGCGCCAATATCATTGCAGACGATTCGAAATAAAGTAAATGACGATACTGCTCGATTGTTGCCGTATCACCGCGTCCCAGCGCAAAACTCATTATAAATATTACAATTACACCGTACAAACCGCCCGCAAACGAACCTACGGCAATAAGACTGTCCATATTGGGAGCACGCTGAAAAAGCCTTTTAAAGCCTACGATAAAATAACTTCGGTTAACATACCAAACGGGCAGACACAACAAAAACTGCACAAAAGCAAACGACACTGCATTTTGCTGTCCGCTTAAAAACGGCGGCAAAGGAAGCCCGACCATATGCCCCATCGATATATACATTAATATTACGCAAAAAACAATAGAGATAATTAACCTTGCTAAACTCACTGTCGTTTGCGGTTTTTCGGATTTGGACGTTGCTTGCTTTTGCTCGCCTTTAACTGATGCGTTATACCCCGCTTTTACAACAGCGTTCACAATTGCATCCTGCGAAGTTTTGCTTTCGTCGTACTCAACAGTCATACTGTTTGTAAGCAAACTTACCGCAACTGTATTTACGCCGTCTAATTTAGATACAGCCTTTTCTACGTGAGCAGAACAAGCAGAACACGTCATACCCGTCACATCGAAATGTTTTTTCATTATTTACTCCGTTATACAAATCGATTACCCCCCTACGGGGTGTATGTGTATATTATATGATATATTTTGAGCATTTGCAAGTAATTTTATAAAAATAATTGAACTTTTCGCAAAAAAACTTCAAGGCAATTTTACAAATCGGAAAACGCATTACCGTTTTTCCAATCCAAACATTGTTGAATTTTATCACACTGAATAGCATACGTTTTAAATACCGACAACAATGAAAAGACTGTGCGCAGCAAGCATTACTAGCGCAACAGTCTTTAATTTGAAAAAAGTATTATTTTATCCTTATGTGTAAATTTTTGCAAAAACAAAAGCACAACGGCAAACAGCGTTATTGAATCGTCTTAGTGTATGTAACGGGATCGTTGTCGGTGTCGTACACCGTTACCGAATTGCCGTTGAATACAAAAGTGACAGTATAAGAGAACACACCGTTAGTGTAAGTCTTTTCGCACGTAACGGTATCGCCGTCTATTGTAACTTTATCGAATTTTACCGCTTGGGTAGAACCGATAATACCGTCGCCGTCAGTATTGTACAAAAACATATTGTCTGCCAAGACTTCAACATAAACGCGGCCGTCACCATCGCGATATTCTCCTATAAATTGCGGCGGAACAGGCGTTGCTTCCTGCGGCAGTTTATTTTGCTTGGTATAAACAGCCGACGTACCGCCGGTATAGGTTACGGTTGCAATTCCGTTTTCGAACACTATTACTCCGCCGTCAAAAACGCAAGTAACCTTGCCGTCTTTTATTACGATACTTTCAAACGCTCGCGCAAACAAAACGCTTTCTATTCCGTTACCGTCAAGTTTGTACTTGGTATTTGCTAAAAATTCCAAACATTCCTTATTGTTGGTGTCAAAGTACGAACCTATTACTTCCAACAACGCTTCGTTTACATAAATGTCGGTAACCATTGCAACCGATACACCGATAATGTCACAAAAAACGGACACTTCAAACTTGACAGACGAACGTATTTCAAAAAAAGTCACAACAAGCACACCCGACTTGTCATCGCGCGTAAGTTCGTATTCGGTATGACGTTCAACCAAATTTTGTTTTGCATTTGTAACGATTAACGTGCCGTCATTTTCAAATTTAAGGCTGTTGGTATATTCGCCGTCTTTAACGTAATAACTTGTTCCCAACAGTTGTTCGTACTCGCTTAGCGATGTCATATTGCGAATAACCGCTTTTTTAGTGCTGCCTGTGGGTTTAGTTTCCAAACGTAAATAGCCGCAATTGAAATACGGATACAACGTGCAATCGCACATTTCGCCTAAAACTGTCGCAGTAAACGTTATAACGGCATATTCGTCGCCGGTGGCTTTAACAGCATAATTCCAAGCGAATGGAACGCTTGTGCCGTCTATAACGACGTTACCGCTTGCAAAATCCAATTCCAACGTAAAGCGGTTTGTTCCGCCGATAGTATATTTATCCAACTCCGAACTCAATCCGTCTAAAAACTTGTCTTTCAAGTCCTGTAAAGCCGACGCGGTATAGTATGCCGATTGGATTGCACAATCGTCGGTATCGGTTAATACCGCAACTCCGTCATTAAACCATATTAGGTATTTACTTGCGTTGTCAAACGCTAACGCAATTTGTTGCAATCCTATAAATCCGTTTGGCGATACGGCTTCGACTCTATCCAAATTAGGCAATACAACCAATGCGCCATCGTCGAATACGTTAGTTCCGATTGTAACGGTCAAATCGTTTGAAATGCTTAAAGTCCCCGTTTCGTTTACATAACTGCCTACAAATTTGTTAGGCACAACATTGCTTACGTAATAACCGCTTTCCGCTTCGTCGCTACATTCAAGATACAACGACACTTCGCTTTCCCCAACAGGGTATACCGTATAAACCGACGCACCGATAGTAAACGACAAATACAATTCGCCGTCAATAACCGCTGTTGTAAGCGTAGCGGTTTGTCCGTTGAGCGTTGCCGTCACGCCGTCTGTTATAGTCAACATATATTTACCTTGCCAAACACCGTTATAACGTGCGGAGTCCACAGTTTTAAGCAATTGATGTCCGTTAGCGGAGTACAATGCAACCCCGTCAAGCGTTTGAATTAAGCCGTAATTTTGTATGTTGTAAGAAAAGTATATGCCTACGCCGAATTGACCGCATTGCAAAACGTAAGACGATTGCACACCGTTTACTGTAATTTTGCTATCGTTAACATTAAGCGTATATATTGTTCCGTCGTTTGAAACATAACTGCTTTCAAACATCTTATCCGTAGGAATATATGTTAAATCTTCGCCAATTGCAATTAAGTTGCCGCTGCCGTCGAAAGTATAAGTTATATTAAAATCGTTTACAAATTGCAACTGCGCATTGCCGTTATTGTCAAACACAAATTTAGTAGTTGCGGTAATCAGATAATCGCTGTCTATATTTCCGTCCGAATCAACAAGCGCCCAACCGAATAAATTGTCTTCGTTAAGTTCGGCTATAAACAGTGCGTATACGTCTTCGTCTTGCAGCTGCCACAGTCCGTTGAACGGATCTGCCGACGGCATAAACAAGTGGAATAACTCGTCATATTCGGCATCGGTGACTTTAAGTAAGCCTTGCGTCGTCAAAGTGATATTGTACGATATATCGTCGGCAACGCAGGCAATTACAGTATCCTTACCTTCGCCCGACACCGAAACGATTTTAAAATCGTCTGCTATCGACCAAATTCCGTTAACAAAATCCAAAATACCGCTTTCCTTATCCTTACCAATCCATTTGCGCGCAAACACGCCTAATTCTATCGGCGTCGGATCGGGATCGGGGTTAGGCTTGACGTCCTTATCCTTGGTTACGGCCGTCAAGGTTATGTTTTGGGTTACGGCAAAGGAATACGGATTATCCTTCGATACGGACACTCCGTCCGCTTGCCATTCGACAAATTCCTTATTTTCCCCTATCGTAGCAGTTACGGTACAAGTTGAGTTTTCTTTAAATACTCCGCCGCCGCTGCCGTTTACCACAGTTACGGTAAATTCCTTTACTTCGACGTCGGGATTGCATGCCGACAAAGACAAAATAAATACAAATATAAATGCAACAGCAATTAAGTAAAATTTGCGTTTCACAATTGTTTCCTCGCGATTTAAATATTTTGAATTGAATATCACATACGAACAGAGAAATGCGCCTAAAATTTCCGTTCGCGTGATGTGTTGTATAATAGCGGTTAACAGTAGTTAGTTTTAGTTAAAAGTACTTAAACTTGATTATATATTCTATTATATCACAGTTTTACTAAGCAGTCAAAACATTAGTTATACTGAGCAAACATAGCGCAACTATTGCCATATACAGCCAAACTTAATGTCCACAAACCGGCAAACCGCTGCAAAAATAGATAACTTATGCGAGTTTTTCATTTTTTGTCTTAATCGCGGCGCACAACTTATTGATTAAAACAGTTTTGTATGATATACTTTAATACCACTATAATCAATATTCAGTCATACATAAGAAAACGGAGCATACTACTATGTCAAAAACAAAACGGAAGTTCAATTGGAAATTATTTTGCATTATAATAGCGGCAATACTTGCCGTCTACCTGATAATAGCATTGCTGCCCCGTCCCAAAAGCGTGGACGAAAATCCGTTTATAATCGAAAAGGCAGCCCAACCGCTGTTGATTGCGCACGGAGGCGGAAACAGAGAATTTCCCGACAACACGCTGGAAGCGTGTTATAACGCATACAGCGTCGATCCAAACGTTATGTTGGAAATGGACGTATCGATTACCAAAGACGGAGTTGTAATAATGTCGCACGATACAACTCTCGACAGGCGAACAAACGCAAGCGGAGCCATTGCCGAATGGAACTACACCGACCTTGTAAGCCAAAAGGTCAATTTCGGCTACTACAACAAACAAGTAGACGGCGAGTTTGTTGAAAAAACACCTTATTTAGACTATCAAAACAAGCAAGTGACTCCCTGCGACGTACCCGAATATCCTAACGGCTTGCCGAACCGCGATCCCGATGTTTTTATGGTAACGCGACTAATCGACGTACTGGAAGCATTCCCCGACAACACCGTTAACGTCGAAATTAAACAAAGCGGTGAAACGGGTCTGCGGGCATTACAAGCGGTAATAGAAATAGTCGAACAATACGACGCTTTCGGCAGAGTAGTTTTAGCGTCCTTCCACAAAGACATTTACAACGAACTTAAAAACATAAAGGCAACGACGCACCCGCAAATGCTGTTTTCACCGCAAGATTCGGGAGTTGCAGCCCTGTTAATAAGTTCCGCCATTGCAATGGACGTGTTTTACAGCGAACCCGTTGCGGTTTTGCAAATACCTATGGAACAAACCGTTAAAGGAATAAACATTCACCTTGACCGCAAATGGTTTGTAAATGCCGCTCACCGACATAACATTGCCGTACACTATTGGACAATTGACGACGAAGACGATATGAAATACCTTATAAGCATCGGAGCCGACGGCATAATGACTAATTTGCCCCACACTCTGCAAAAAGTTTACAACGAGGTTTTTGCAAAATAATACATTTTAGTTACTACTTTTGGGAGAAGATATGAACAACACAGTACTGGTAGAAAGCAAAGCCAGACAAAAATTAAAACTTTTTTGCACGTTGATGTGCGTATTTTGCCTATGCGCGATTGCTGTTTTAGTCAGCATATATTTGATAGGCAACAAAACTTTAAACGGACAGACCGTTCAAGTCGAGGGCATACTTAACGAAATTTACACAGACGACTCAAACACAGTAACTTTGGACGAAAACAAGCAATACAACGTTGTTTGGGATAAAGAAAAAATTGACCTGCACCGTTACAAGGGGAGTAAAATCACTTTGATTGTTTCCGCAGACACTTTTGCTTCGAACCCTTGGGCGTTCGGACTTACTGTTGACGGCGAAACTATTGTGGACTTTAACGAAACGCTTGCCGACAAAACGGCAGAAAACAACGAAACTAAAACAGTCATTATTATAGTTACCGCTATATTATGCGTTATAACGTGCGGATTGTTTATTTGGCGGTTTAACGTACAGCCCACCGCCGAACACGAACTGAGCCGAGAATTCGGTGAATTTGTGTCCATGCGTCAACCAACGTGTCCTAAGCGAAAGTTTGTATTGATATACACTTTAAGTTATATAGTAATACTGTTTGCACTACTTATTGTAGCAATAGTTTTGGATCCCGAAACGGAAACGATATCCGAACTGTCAACGGCTTCGAAGGCTGTTTTGTGGGCTATGCTTGCGTTTGGTATTTTGGGCGCAATAGGTCTGTTTGTAATGTTACTGTTTTGGCTGGGTAAAGAAGAAATAAATTTTTACGATAAAAACTTTCCGTTTGACTTTTCCGACATATCGCATATACAAATGCGAAAAAAAGCCAAAGAAGAATTGCAACAGCAAATACTTAAAGAATATGCAGAACACCCCGATACGTTCGCCGACGGCGGTAACGGCTACGACGTAACATTTGACGAAAAAGGCGTAACGTTGACTTTGCAAATGCCGTTATGGGACGAAAACGAAGAAAGCGCCTTTCCACAGCAAACAGAAATGCCTTCGGCTGACGCCGTATTCGGCGAAAACTCCGTTACCGACATTAACGGCAAAACCGAAATAAACTTCAACAAAACAATAATGTCGTTTACATACGAACAACTTAATTTCGAAGCGTTGGCGCATTTCCGCAAAAACATTCACCCTATGACGGTTATAATCAAAAGCAGACTCAACCGTACCGACGACTTCCCCGAAGAGTTCGTTAACGACATACACATTGCGCTCGACATCAATTTACTGAATACGTTAAAAAAGTTTAACATTAAAGTAGAAAATTTAGATTATCTTTTACAAAACAAAAAACAGCTAATGCTGGAAAATTGCCTTACTTTCAGCAAGAATAAGGGCAAAAATACAAAATAAGCGACAATTGTACGATACTATGCGTGACATATCATACTTTAATTAGCGTCAATATTATAAAATGCTTCCTAGCAATTAAACAGGAAGCATTTTTATTATAGCAATTAACCCTGCTCGACACTACGTAATTTTTCAAAACAGTAACGTATAAATCCGTTTAGAAAGTCAAATATGCGGGAATAATAAGTGTACGTGAGGTACACTACACTATGTCAAACTTTTTGTATAAAAATTTCATTTGGACTTTCGGCAAAAAAAACGAAGACAATTTGTTAACGCTTAGCACCACAGGCAAGCAATATACCCAACAGTTATACAAATTGTCCGAAAAGTATTTCCCCGAACAAAAGCAAGTTGATACTGTAAGCACAGAGTTTTACTTAAACGAAGTTGCACTGCTGTCTGCTAAAAACAAGACCGTCAACATTGCAAAAAACTATTTTGACAATTATTGGACGGACTATGTGCGGATTAAAAATTTATTGAATAAAAAATATCTTACATTTCCTGCAAACAACGTAAAAACGCGACCGGAAGCAATTGCCGAACTTATAGCCAAGTGCAGCCAATTTGCCGTTGACGAAAAAACAATTGAGAGTATGACGGAAGAAGCGTGCAATATAATGCAGTTAAGCGACAAAGAAGCACGCTACTTGCCGCAAATCGTTAATTTGTACAAAATTAAATTTTACTGCCAAGCCGTAATAGCCGCGCACAACGGCTCATCGGCGTTAGCAACAGGAGCGCTTGCAAAACTGTTAAAACCCGCCCTTATCCGCCAAGGACTGACTGAAAACAAGCATTATTGTCAAGCGCCCTACGGTTGCGACGACAATGCTTTGATTTCGGTAGTTGACTGTATGGGCAATTCCGCCACAAGATTTGACGGAATTATTACAAAACTATCGACAAAAATGTATCTATATGCAAACGGCCGCAACGTGTTCGATACGTTTGTTACATCGCGATTTGGAAGCAGAATATGCGAATTTGAATCAAAAAGTAAAACTCTTAACGTTTCGATGCGCTATTTTATTACCGGTAATTGCGAAATACGCAAAATTACGGTTAAAAATTTAAGTAAAAACAAACGGAAATTCGTCACCGAAATACTTACAAAACGGAATGAAGCAGATACTAACTACTTTAATTTGGGGGACGCACTATGCGTCGCATCGGACAGCGAAAGGCTTTACGTTGCCAACGTCGTAGTGACGGACAACAAAACTGTTGCCTACTACGGTGAAAAAACACAAAACTACGAATATGTTTTAACGGCAAATGAACAGATAGCTTTTGACATAGTAACAATCTTTGCCCACGACACTCCCGCTATTGCACAGGAACTTGACAATTTGCACTACTTAGGCGCAACGGAATGCCCGTATGTTTACGATGAACCGTCAAAAGAAATCCGCCACTCCGATATACAACTAAACCTAACAAGCAGCGGTTTTAACCTTAAACGCTTACGCAAGGAAATGTCCGACAAACTGAATTATACTTACCAACTAGGTGATTGCGACACTGCAACTTTTGTCGACAACGGCGGAAACTCCGCAACATTAATAAAAGGGTTTGTGTTTGGCATAAACGGCGAAAGCGTTTATTCCGCACGAGGCGGTATAATAGATAAAATTAACGACGGAAACTTCCATATTGACGTAGATACATTACGTTACGACAAAAAGACATCTAGCTGCGTAATTGCGCACAATGACGGCAAAGTCTACGAAGTAACGCATAAGACTCCTTGCAAAACACTGTTTCTTTTTCCGTTCGAGCGCAAGTCGCAAGTTGAATTTTGCAACAATACGTTTAGCGTAAAGGACGGCGAACGCGCCTACGAAATTGTATGCGCAAACGTAGTTGAAAGTTACACTACCAACGCATTGGAATGCAGCGAAGATAAATTGAGATATAAATTGTCCGACAATCTAAATGCAGGAACTTGCCTTGCAATATGTTTTGCTACTGCAACATCGGTCAAACTGACAATCAGGTCAACCGACAAAACCCCGATGTCCGCACCGATAGTCAGGGAAAGTTTGGTATCGACATATCTCAACTATATTAACGACAAAAACGTATTTTGCCTTGCCAATTATATAAAAAAGCCGGACGCTTTAACCGTTGCCGCAATATGCTATACTAACCCCAAATTTGTCAAAAAGTATCTTGTTGAAAGGTTCAAAACTCAACAGATAGGACACTACTACGACGTTTCAGGGCGTAGGAAAGCATTTGATGACAAAACGACGTTTCCTTTGACATATGCTTACTACCGCAATTTGGTGGGAGACGACCTGCCTAAAAGCTTTACAAATGCCGTTAACGGAGTGATATTCGGTGAAGAATTTACAGGCAAAGAATTGTGCATAAAAGCACTTGCCGTCAAAAAACTTGCACAGCTGGGGACGGAAGACAAGGTTCGTTACCTTGTAGAATACAATAAATTGAAAAAGATAATTTCTGCCGACAGCAAACTTTATGCCTATGCGCAGGCAATAGGCGCACTGCCTATGATAAACCCCAGTAAAGCGCGGCTGAAAGACTTGTGCAACAAATACGACATTCCGAAAAGTTGGTACTACGTATCGCAATTGGAAAACCTATACGGGCTGAAAATATTTGCAGGAAAACTGTTTGTAACGCCTAGCATAACCGCCGAAAACGCTCTTGAACAATTAGCATTGAATATTGACGGCAAACGTATAGACACCACTTTTACTAAGGCAACGGTAAAGTCTATGACATTAAACGGGACGCAATGTTTTCAACCGTTTTGTGCGGCACAGCTTAAAAATTACGAAAACCAACTTGTAGTAAGATATTAACGCAAAAAAGTCTTTAAGCGTAGTTCCATTTGCTTAGAGACTTTTTTTGTAGAATAATATGTGACGGATTGCTTCGCGACGCTTGCAATAAATATTTAATGCGAAATGCGTAATTATGGTTGGGTTTAATTATGGATTGCTTCGTCGCTACCGCTCCTCGCAAAGACGACCGCAACCATCTAATTCCGAGATGTATCCCATTGTTTGTAACACGTGGTTGATTAATGTCGCAAACATTACGCATTACGCATTTTAATGTAATAATTCGGTGGGCAAGAGTCTGCCCACCCTACGAGACAAAAAGGCAAGACCACGCAGTAGACGCGCCTTTTATATACCACACTTGCTAAGCCCGTAGAAAGGGGGGCGGATTGCGGACTTGTTCAAGCGAACGACAAAGGGAGCGTACTAATGTGTACGTGACCGCAGTCGGAGCGCCGAAAAGGGCGCAAGACGCGCCCTTATACGGGCTTAGACGATGTGTTTGATATTAGGCTTCATAAGATGCGGCACATAATCCAACAGTTCGTCTATTACCGTAAGCTGAGCCATTAAGTTGTCGTAATCGCCCTGTTCGATATACGCCTGTCCTTCGGCAAAGCGCAGGTTGATTTCGTAAACGTCAATATGCGGCAACAACAATTCGCTGGTCTCGCGCAGTTTAACCCAATTGTCGCGAAACTCCCGGTACTGTTCAACAGTCAAAGTTTCGCTTTCGCAATAATTCATTACATCGTGACACTCGTCGCGCATTTTTTCGTAAGCGCGACCTAAAAGCACCACTTCGAGTACTCCGCAAGTTATTACCAATACCAATGCAATCAATCCTGCCCAAATATTTTTAGTCATTGCGGGCAACCTCCGTATTTTCAAATTGTATGGGCTTGTTGCGCAGTTGCAACGTCATACGGTTGTTTTCGTCTATTGCAAGCAATACAACATTTTTTAATTTGATTTTTTTCTTTAAAAGCAATTGCTGCAAATTTTGTTTATTAAACCCGTTGCCGTTTATATTTTCGTCATTCCATTTACCTTCTAAAATTACGGGAACCGGCAATGTTTGCTGCTTATCTTCCATTTCTTTATTGGAAACAACAGTCAACTGACCGTTTGTTTCCATAATTCCGTAAGTTATTTCTTCCAACGAAAAATATTCCGCAGCGCGCATAGATTGCAACAAGTCGTTTACGTGCATATTTAAACTTTTTAATGCGTTTACGTCTATGTTGCCGTTGTTTACAACCATTACGGGTTTACCGTTTATTATGCCTTGCAGTTTGTCGCTGTGAGATAAAAGCAAAATAATTTGGTGAATAACAAACATTGTCAAAATTGCCACAATGCCGAATGTGATAGGAATTGACCTGTCCGCCATAGGAATACACGCCAGTTCGGATATTACCAAGGTTATTACAAGTTCGAACGGTTCCATTTCGCCGATTTGACGTTTACCCATAAGTCTTATTGCAAAAAGTAATACGGCAAAAAGTATAATTGCCCTAATAAAAATAATAATCATACTTGTAGTTTGCTTTTATTGTTGCGTTTTATGCATTATGCCACTGAAAATAATTTATATTACAACCGCATTTATTTACTTTACTTTATGCTTAATTTGACTTATACTGTTTACAGCAAAGTTGACAGCGCGCGTAAAGTGTCATGTTTAGGAAAAAGCATGGACGAAAGAGCCCATTTGCTCTGCGGTGCGACTGTTTAGTCCGTTGCAATCACGTTTGGGTTGTTCCATAAGCAATAAAACGTCTATACTGCGAATAATTTTCGCACTTATACGGACTGCTTTTGCAAGATTTGGCAAAAGGAGTTTTTTTTATGAATAAAACATACAAATTGGCGTTGACAGCAATGTTGACGGCGTTATCTATTGTTGCAAACGCATTAACAATCCCTATAACGCCGAGCAATGCTATTTCCTTTACTATCGTAATAGCGTTCATCGCGGGCATTTACCTTGGCGCTGTCCCCGCCGTAACTGTTGGATTTGTAGGCGATTTAATAGGGCATATACTTTTCCCTATGGGCGCATATAACTGGTTTATGGGTATAAGCTGCGCTTTGACAGGACTTATACCTGCACTTATATACAAATTGAAAATAAACAAACTATGGAAATTGTGCATATCTTTGGCAATTTATCTTGTTACGTGTTCGCTTCTGCTTAACACTTTGGGATTTTGGCTGCAATTTATTGTGTGCGTAGATCCGTCGCCCATAGGTCTGTGGCAATTTTTTACTATGGATAAAGGCGGAATTAAAAAGAGTTTTTGGCTGTATCTTGCGGGACGAGCGCCGTTTATACTGTTAAATTGGGTGGTAAACGGAATAGTTGTTGGAATAATTCAACAAACAAAAATACTTGATAAACTGCTGCTGCGAAGTGCAACCGATATTAAAAACAGAGCATAAACTGCATTTATATGTCGACGTGACGGAAACGGACTTGACCGTCCTTAAACCAGCTTGCGGCATTATCGGCAAAGTCAGCATTACCCGTAGTCAAATATAAAACTGTTTTGTCGGCATTGGGAGCTTTAAGCGTACTGTGCGACAAATCGCAGCTGCATTGTACAATTTTACTTGCACCGCAATAATAAGCTATTTGCTTTTTAAGAAGCGGAAAATGCGTGCACCCCAAAACCACAACGTCCGCTTGCGTTTGAGGCAGACGGCGCAGAGTATCGGCAATGGTTTTTTGACAAGTTAAAGACGTAGTTGTACGTTGTTCGACAAAAGGAACAAAAGCCGAACAATCGAACGCAACGGTTTGTATGCCGAAGGCAGATAAATTTTTTTGATATACACCGTTTGCAATTGTGGATTTTGTTGCCAACAGCGCAACCGTTTGCGCACCGCTTTCGGCAATGCGTTTACACGTAGGAGTGATTACATCATACACGTAAAGTCCGCTTTGTTGCTGTAAACGTTGGGCATAAACGGAAATTGTATTGCAAGCCAGTACTACCGCCTGTGCGCCTTGACTTTTTAAAAATTGCGTCAGTTTGCTTGCGCGGTCAAAAATAATCTCGTTAGGCTTATTTCCGTACGGACAAAAAGCGTGATCGGCAATGTATATGAAATTGTGCGAATTTTGCTGCAATAATTTTTGCAAAACGGTAAGCCCGCCCACACCGCTGTCGATTACGCCTATTAGCCCCATACAAATAACCCCTTAAACTGCGTATATACATTTTATGTCGCTGTTAAAAGATATATTTGCAAAACGCTTGCGAAAAGCGAAAAAATACAGTATAATGTATTAGCATTTATGAATATTTTGTATAAATGCAAAAGCGAAATACTCGCAAACAAGTTGCGAGCGCGTTCGCTTCGCTCGGCTAGTGCAGACGCGCCATGCGCGATTTACTTGTCGACATTTAATTAGTTTATCTTAATACTTAATTTGCGGATGTTTTGCATAAATGCAAAAGCGAAATACTCGCAAGCAAGTTGCGAGCGCGTTCGCTCCGCTCGGCTAGTGCAGACGCGCCATGCGCGATTTACTTGTCGACATTTAATTAGTTTATCTTAATACTTAATTTGCGGATGTGGCGAAATTGGCAGACGCGCATGATTCAGGTTCATGTGGGAAACCATGCAGGTTCAAGTCCTGTCATCCGCACCATTTTCGTGGCTTAGGGTAAGCGCAAACTAAAAGGAACGTATTATTTTACGTTCCTTTTAGTTTAATTAATATCCCAGCACTTACGTTTGAAACACTTTTATTCACCGCAAAACAAAGCACTATTTTCCAGTTCACAGTTATTTTTTGTTTACTAAAATTTGAATTTGGTAATTCCATTGCAATATGCCCGACAGCACAACTAGATGTACCGAAAACTCGGGAATAATGCCGTATTGCGACTTGGCAGTGTCAAGCAACGTATTCAATACGAGATTGCGGTTTTCTTCCGTACAGTCGGCGCACAGATATTCGCCTTTCGGCAAAATTTTCAATCCGTCGATTTTTTTGTACCTTGTACACACCGCAAACAAACGCGAAGCACCGCCGCTTTCATAAATACCCGCTAAATCTTCAAAAGAAAAATCGCCTTTGTCGTTTTCGCCTAATTGTTCGTAATAATGACTGTGATAATCCCAAAGATTGTTCAAAGTGGGCAACTGCATTGTGTCGGACAGCAATATAACCCGTTGCGGAAACGTTTTTACAAAATAATCCGTCGGTTGATTTCCGCATTGCAACTTGCTTTCGTAAAATTTTCTTGCGCGGATAATTTTGGATTTCGAGTACTCCAATTCGGCAATCTTACTTTCGGCTTTTGCTTCTGCTTGCTTTAACAATGTAATTATCTTGTCAAAATCACGGTATTCCAAAATCTCTTTAATTTCGGCAAGGGTTAAGTCCATACATTGCAAAGCTTTAACCGTATTTAAACGAACAAGTTCCTGCGCGGAATAGTAACGGTACCCCGTCCAATCGTCCGTTTTAAACGGTTTTACTAAATTTATGCGATCGTAATGACGCAAAGTTTCGGTAGTCATATCGACTATTTTAGCCGTTTGACTTATTGTAAAAAGTTTTTCCATAAAAATAATCTCAATCCGTTGACTTTTGTGTTACACAAAGGTTTATACTAATTTTATCATTGACAAACAGCATTGTCAAGCAAATGATTTTAGGAGTAAATAATTATGAAAAAACTAATTTTTGCACTATTTTTAATACCTGTTTTGCTTATTACATTTGTAGGTTGCGACAACAACCAAATGTTCATTACAAAAGAATATTCCTACGATTGCACCACTGTAAAAAGCATTACCGTCGACGTTATTGACAGAATTGTCGAAATAAGCCAATCGGACGACAATAAAATACACATAGATTGTTACGAAAGCGAAAAAGAATACTACGATATACAAATTGTAAATGACGGCGAAATGTCCGTTAAATACAGTGCCAATAAAAGCTGGAACGACTTTATCGGTTTTAAGCCGTCTGCCGACTACCGCAAAATTACCATTAAGGTGCCGAACGATGCGTTGACCGAATTAAACGTTACTACAACCAACGAAAACATTATTGTAAACAATTTGTCCGTACAAGACAATATGTTGCTAAATTCTAACGGTGGCGACGTTAAAATCACCAAAGCTAATGTGGGCAAAACCGTCAATTTAACTGCCAAAAACGGAAATATCAAAGGCACTATAATAGGCAATTGGGATACGTTTGCCATTGACTGCACCATTAAAAAGGGTGATTGCAATTTACCAGCAAATAAAGAGGACGGCGCAAAATCGCTTATTGTAAATTGTAATAACGGCGATATAAACTTGTCGTTTGTCGAGTTGTAATATTACGTTGTAGCAACGTGAGATTAGAAAGCCGTTAAACGGTTTGCATATAATTTAAACGCTCCGCTATGCTAATTGTGGAGCGTTTTTATACTGCTTTACCGAACAGCCCCAAATTAATCTAGATCGGTTTCCTTGTAAAAACGCCGTACAATATACCGGTTAAATCGGCAATGAACCACCCTATCGGAATAGACATCCAAATGCCCACTGCGCCCAAAGTTGTAAAATACACTAAAATGTAAGCCAGTGCAACGCGTACGCCCAACGAAATTACCGTAAGGATTATAGACATTAACGGTTTGTTTATTGCGCGGTAATAGCCGTACAGCATAAACAGCAGTCCTATACCGATATAGCACGCGCCTTCGATACGCAGATACTTAACTCCGATAGATATGACTTCGACTTTTTCGGCATCGACAAATACTTGCATAAGCGGGTTTGCCAACAAACAGACAAGTAAACTGATTGCCGCGCAAAAGCAAATTACCATTACCCCCGCCGTTTTTACACCTTTTTTAACCCTGTAATCCTGCTCGGCACCGTAATTTTGTGCAACGAAGGACGAAAAAGCATTGCCGAAATCCTGTACGGGCGAATACGCCAAAGTGTCGATTTTAACCCCTGCTGCGAATGCTGCCATTACCGAAGTGCCAAAACTGTTTACAAGCCCTTGCACCATAAGTATACCGAAATTCATAATGGACTGCTGTATGCACGTCATTGCAGAAAGGCGGGAAATGTCCTTAAAAACAGCGTTGCTCCACTTCATATCATTACGGTTTACGCGCAGATTGCCGCCGCCTATAAAATAATACAACATTATGCCTATTCCCGAAAGGTACTGCGCAATTACCGTCGCTATCGCCGCGCCCACTACACCCAGTTTAAAATGCAAAACAAAGAGAAAATCAAGCCCTACATTAGTTACGGCAGATACCGCAAGGAAAACTAACGGGACAAGCGAATTGCCCACCGAGCGCAATAAATTAGAAAAAATATTATATAAAAAGATTGCAAATATTCCGGCAAATACAACAAGCATATATTCCCTAAACATTGACTGTATATTTAAGGGAATGTTCATTAACTTTATTAAAACATTAAGCAATATGTATGCAAGCGCATTTAAAACTACTGTTACAATTAAAATGCCTACAAAGGAAATAAAAAACGACTGCCTTATACCGTCAAAATCCTTTTGACCGAAGCGCATAGAAAAATACACGCTGCTGCCCATACACAGTCCTATAATAATTGACGTAATCAATATCATAATCGTGTATGCCGAACCGACGGCGGCAAGGGCGTCTTCGCCCAAAAATTTGCCTACAATTATTGTGTCCGCTATATTGTAAAACTGCTGCAACAAATTGCCCACCATTAACGGTAAGGCAAAGGTTACAAGTTTTTTAGGTATAGACCCTTGTGTTAAATCGACAGTTTTACCCATTGACGGTTTCAATCAAAAATCCTTATAAAAATTACTGTTTAAAAGGAACACTACCACAAGTGTTCCTTTTGTTGAACATAACAACTAAAACGTTTTGCAATGTTGCACTAGACGTCTAAGAATTTGACGTAACGACTTCAACAGCGTCGCCGTCTTTACTTGCAGGTTCGTCTTCGTCGTCATCGTCGTCCTTAATGCGGTTGATAAGCGCGGCATACACAACTGTACGCACAAGCATACAAGCCCCGTAAGTTGCAATCGCTACGATAAAAAATACCGATTTGGAAGTAAAGAAGCTTAAAACAAACGCCACTACTGCCGCAAACACCAAGCTCATAAATTGGAACGTTCCTACTACTTTTGTCATTGCGCCAAAACCCACAAGACGTTCCTGTTTGGCAAATTTACCTATTAACGACGTAATCAACGCAAGGCCGAACCATACGGCAAGCATAATAATTGCACCCGTAAACATATTTACCATATAATTTAGCATTATTATATTGCTGTTTGTGTTAAAGGTATTTACCATAAACATAGCAATCTGTTCGGGCGTTGCTTTGTTTAACATTACGTCGGCTGCGGGATAGTAACCGCTAATAGATTGCAGTACGCCGTCATCGGTATACCAAGACGCAAACACGATGTCCTGCAAAACAACAATGTAATTGCGGTATGCTTCGCCGTTGGCGTCGGGCGCAAGATACTTGTTTATATAATATGTGCGCATTGTAGGCGCAACACCGAAATTGTCGTAACCGACAAGTTCGGTATAGTAATTTTTAAAGTACAATTCGTACAGCTTGACGTGGTTTTCAAACGGCACTTCGCCGTCTACTAAAAGTTTGTTGTACTCCGTCAACACCTCACCGTTTTGTTGAGATAAAAATTCGCGGTAAATTTGTATGCGTTCGGGAGTGTATTCCAACGCATTGTCGCCGAATGTTATGGCAATTTGATAATTCTTTTTTTCGTCGGAAGAAAGACTGCGGAAAGCGTCGTAACTTATTTCTTCCTGCGAATTAGCCTTTTTTACAGTTAGCGAAAAGTCGTTGTAATTTGTATAAATATCGCGTGCGTCCAAAATTACGTTGTAACCGTTAATGCCGTACTTTGCCTTGTCTTCGTCACTTAAAAACGTGTTTATAACGGCATTGCTTACGCCGTGTCTATCCTTAACTGCAAATTCGACAGAATACTCGCCATCGCCAAAAACGCCGTTTAAAACCCCTTTAAAGTCGTCAG
The DNA here is from genome assembly GCA_948938605.1 of uncultured Eubacteriales bacterium. Lineage (GTDB taxonomy): Bacteria > Bacillota > Clostridia > Christensenellales > CAG-314 > Fimimonas. The sequence goes on along the minus strand of CARAIG010000065.1, from coordinate 25,212 downwards.
AACGGTTATAATGCGACGGAAAACACGCAAGCACGCTGCCTACAAGCACCAAAAGCATAAGTATTACCGCAACAAAATACGACAACGCGCAGTTCCAACCACTACGCTCCTCCGCTTCCCTTGCCAGCTTATTATTGAAAAAACTTCCGAAATAAAATTTAAGCCAATCTTTCATAATTTCCTCAATGAAGTATAAGTTAGTGTAATTACATATCGCACACGAATTTAGCGAACCGACAGTTCGCAAATGTTTGCGCAATGCGGTATATAATGGCTATTAGTTGTAATTAGTTATTGTTTATAAGAATTGATTTTTGTATGGGATACATATCACTGCGTCCCGCCTATATCGTCACCTATTTGTGTATATATTATATTATATATTTATAAGTTAGTCAACTACGCATCGAATACAATAATGTTTTACGTTTTTTATATGCTAAGTCGTTAAATTTTTGCGGCATCACAGTAGTTCCGTTGCATTGCAACCAAATTGCCGTTAAAGCAGTTTTGATATAAAAAAAAACACACGACTGTTGTCGCGTGTTTTTTTTTGTAAAACGAATTATGTTATTCGACAGAAGTCGCGGGTTCGGTAGAGAACTCGGCATTTACAATCGTGAATTGTCCTGCGGGAGCATTATCACTCCAGTTGTACGCTATAAGGATAGGCTTGCTAACATCGTATTCAACCGTTGTCAAATCGATAATGATTACTTTTTCATCTGCAGTATCGAGTGGAGGGTTTTCAATTTTGTATTCCAAACCACCATTATCAAAAAGCTTAACAAGAAGCACGTCACCAACAGCACCTTTGATAGTAATGCGGAAAGATTTCATTGTAGCAAGATCGTCGCCAGCCACATCTGCTTTAAGCCAAGACCAAGTGTGATTGTCAACATACGAAACTATTTTAGCTCCGTTTTCGCCATCTGTTACAGTCATTTTACCGTCATCGCAGTACCACTTTGTAATTTTGGTGTTATCGGCAGTGATTGTGTTAAGGTTAGGATTTGTAACAGGTTCTTCATTAGCAAGTTCCGCTTTAACAATTTGGAAAGTACCAGATACATTAGCCGTTCCCTGTTGCGGAATAATACCTACCCATTCAATATCTTTATTTACAATGTTAAGAGTTAATTCTTCTTCCGTAGCTGTGAGTGTAAATACCTTTTCATCCACTCCCGCGCTACCTTTGTTGGTTTTAATCATAAATGTATCGCCGACATTGCCTTTAACCGTAATTTTTAAAGCATTGTAGGAACTGATAGCACCGCTTAACTTTGCTTGAAGCGTGTCCCATTCACCTTTGTTTGTGTAAGTTACAGTGATAACGCCTTCGCCTTCGGCAACTGTGTAGATTGCAGTTTGCGTCCACTTTGTAATTGCGCCGTTCGAAGCGGTAATCTCGTTAACATCGTCTTTGGGTTCCTCGGGTTCAACGGGAGCTTTATCAGTGGAGAATGACGCGCTGATAATTTGGAAAGTACCTTCGGTTTCGACATTAGGAGCGGGAATAATGCCTACTCTTGTGGATTCAAGCGTAGCGTTTATTGCAAGAATGAATTCTTGTTCTTCGCTTTCCAACGTAACTTCCTCCAAATCTTTATTTTCATATTTAATTAAGAATTTGTCGCCTACCGTACCTTTAAGCTTGATTTTAATAGAAGCCATCGAAGTAAGAGTACCTTCGACTTTTGCTTCAAGAGTATCCCATGTGCCCTTATTGTACGCTACAGTAATAACACCGCCGTTTTCCGTTACAGTGTAAACAGACGTTGACATCCATTTGGTAATTGCCGTATTTTGTGCCGTAATCGTGTTCATATCGGGATCGACAACTTCCTCATTAGCAAGTTTTGCTTCGATAATTTGGAAAGAACCTTGCGCTACGACCGTACCGGGAGCAGCTATAATACCAACCCATTGGATATCGCCTTTTGCAAGAGCAAGTGTTAATTCCTGTTGTTCTTGTTCAAGAGTAAACGTTGCTTCGTTTCGATCAATGTTGGACTTAATCATAAATGTATCGCCGACATTACCTTTAATTGTTACTTTGAATACTGTATAAGAACTAACTGCGCCGCTCAACTTTGCTTTAAGCGTTTCATATATGTCCTTGTTGCTATAAGTTACGGTTACAATACCGTCTTTTTCACTTGTGGTATAGAAAAGAGATTCTTCATACTTAGTAATAGCGCCGTTTGTTTCGGTTATGTTGTTGATGTCGTCCTTTATTACCGGTTCTTCGGGTGCTTTGTCGGTAGAGAATTCTGCGTTAATGATTGTAAACGAACCTTTTGCGGAAGCGTTGCCGGGAGCCATTATGATACCTACTTTGCTAGCGTTTTCAACACCGACAATGTCAAGAATAAATTCTTGTTCGGCAGCGGTTACATCAAAAGTCTTTTCCTTAGCGTCAAGTTTAATAATAACTTTTTCGCCAACGGTCAATCCGCCGAGTTTAATTTTAAGGGACTTCATGGAGGTTATTGCTTCGCCTGTAACTACCGCTTGCAAAGTATTCCATTCACCTACTTTTTGGTAATTTACAGTGTAAACACCGTTATTTTCGGTAATTGTGTATGCTTCCTGTTTCCAGTCGTACCAATTGCCGATTTTTTTGTTTGTAGCCGTAATAACGTTTTCTTCACCGAGAGCGGCAATCGTTGCTTCGCCTTTTTCAAAATCGGCAGTGGCTTTTTCAACGAGTTTAAGGCTCTTGAATACAACCGAACCTTCGTTAGCAATTTTGCCCGGTTCAATGAACAAGGAAATCCTTAAAGACTTGGAAAGGTTAATAGCCTTGGACAAATCGAACGTATAGGACGCTTCGGTCGTTTTGAGGTCGGCATAGCATTCGATGTAGTTGTCGCTAGAACCGAGATATTCTATTTTGAGCATAATGCGCGTATCTTTATCTGCCGAAGCGGTAAGTTCCAACGCGGTGATTTTTTCCAAATCGCTCAATTCGAATTTGGTTGTAGCAAGTTGCATTACTTGCCATTCGCCAACGCTTTCGTAATCAACGGTCAAAACACCGTCTTTTACTGAAGGTTTATACGCTGCCTGAGCGTCGGGATCTTCGGAGCCTTCGGCGTCCTTATCAAACCAACCGTCGATTACAAGATCGATTGTTACGCCACTTTTGTTACAAGAGACAGCTGTAATAAGACTTGCGACCATTACAAGTGCCAACAAAATGACTAAAAGTTTCTTTTTCATTGTTTTTCTCCTTTTTTAAATTTATTCAACTGCCCGTCAACGAGATTAGAACACTGCAAAGTTCAGTGTGCGCTAATGCGCTTGTACGGTTTGCAATGTTCAAATATTACGTTGAAAAGCAGATTGATTCGTAAATGATAATTATCTCTTTAACAAGTTGAGTTCGGTGTCGTAATCGAACAATTGCATATGGATTGTGTCGAAAGCAATTTTGACGGGATCGCCGATATTTACGCGACAACGCGCACCGCCGCGAACGACGAATTCGCTGTCGGGCAAACCTTCGAGCGTGCAGTAAACAAGCGTTTCGTTGCCGAGTTTTTCGGTAATTTTTACAACACCGTTAGCTATTGCTTTATTTTTGCTTGTATCTTCGCTTTCGTCGCACAGACGGACGTCTTCTGAACGGATACCGATTACAAACTGACGTTTGTTAACTTCTTCCGCAGTGATACGGGCTACCGTTTCCTTAGCGATTTCGATACGGTTCCTACCGAATACGGCAGAAACTTTTTTGCCGTCCTGCTCCATAATGACGTCGACAAAGTTCATTTGCGGGGTACCGATAAAGCCCGCTACAAACTTATTTACGGGGTAATCGTACAAGTTGTCGGGAGTGTCGACTTGCTGAATGTAGCCGTCCTTCATTACTACGATACGCGTACCCATTGTCATAGCTTCGGTTTGGTCGTGGGTAACGTATACGAAAGTCGTTTGCAATTCGTTGTGCAGACGGATAATTTCCGTACGCATTTGGGTACGCATTTTAGCGTCCAAATTGGACAAAGGTTCGTCCAAAAGGAAAACTTTGGGTTCGCGGACAATTGCACGACCTAACGCTACACGTTGGCGCTGACCGCCCGACAAGTTTTTGGGTTTGCGGTTAAGGTAGTCTTCGATACCCAAAATTTTAGACGCTTCCTTAACTTTTTGCTCGATTTCCTTTTTAGGAACTTTGCGCAAACGCAAGCCGAACGCCATATTTTCGAATACCGTCATATAAGGGTACAACGCATAGTTTTGGAACACCATTGCTATGTCGCGATCCTTAGGTTCGACGTTATTGACGCGTCTGTCTTCGATGTACAAGTCGCCCGAAGTAATTTCTTCGAGTCCTGCAATCATACGCAGAGTTGTGGATTTACCGCAACCGGACGGTCCGACGAATACGACAAATTCCTTGTCGTGAATTTCCAAATTGAAATCGATAACCGCCTTGACGTCACCTGCATACGTTTTGCAAATATTTTTTAAAGAAATGCTTGCCATGGTTATACATTCTCCTTTTTAATTTCAAGTATTTTGTAAGCCTGCTGTATTTCGGGCAACGATGTAAAATATTTCCACACCGTTTGCTTGTTATAGTTTGCGAACATTAAAAGCGTTATACCCTTGTCGATACTAATATACTTGTCGCAATACCAGTTAGAGTCTTCGTTGTAAGCGTCGGTTAAGCCGTATTTGCCTACAATCTGCCTGATAGAATAATAATGCCTTAGCGCCTGCAAACTTTCCTGCGGGGTAAACACAATCGATCCTAACGCACCGCAAGGAGCAACCGTTCCGTCAGATAAGTTTTCCAACGTTCCGCCGTCGCCGCTAGGTTCGACGCCGATACAGCCTTGATAGCCGTGTGCGGTTAGGCACGATGTAAGCCCCCAAGCGTTAGCCCCGTACGTTTTGTATGCGTGTATATTTTCCTGACAGAAACGTCGGTTTTCCAACGATGCTATGCGCGAGTTTTCGAACCAATCGGTGTTAAACGCATCCTTACAACCGCGAAAATCGATAAACGCGTGGGAAAACTGATGGATAAACAAACTGCCGAACCAACCGTAAATATAATGCTGACCGTTACGGTAGCTGCCTTCCCTACGGGTAAACGAATAGTACGCTTCGCGGGCTATATTTACGCCCTTGGGTGAACCCGCCGCCAAGAAATACATTAATAACTGCTCGGCATACCAGTCCCAATAACCCGAAAAACCGTCGTCGTATTCCGACATATAAAACCAACGCTTATCGTGAGAGTAAAAATGTTCCCAGTCGCAATCGGCATAGATAGCGCGCGCCTTGTTTAACACGTCGCCGCCGAAATACGCGCCCGCAGTCAGTGCGCCTGCAATAAACAGAGCGGTATCGATTGTAGACAGTTCGCAACGGTTTGAACGCTTTAAATCGTCTATGCGGTAAAAGTGGTAATAAAAGCCGTTTTTGCGCTGCAATGTTAAAAACGTATCGAGTGTTTTACTGCAAATATCGTGCGCATGCTGTTTTGTGATGTAGCCGTACTCCACACCGATAACCATACCTGCCAACATAAATCCGTTGGCGGCTACCGAACAAATATCGCTTTTTTCGGGTATGGCGTCCCCCATCATTCCGTACGAATGCGGTTCGCGGCTGAAATTGTCGTAAAAATATCTAAAACAATGCTGTAACTCGGTATTAAATATCGCGTCCACGTTTCCACCCCTATTTGTCGGTAATTTGCAGTACTTGCAAACCGTTATTGATGTAAGTATTGTTCATCATCAAGTCCCAAACCGTACGGTCGGTGTAGTTTGCCAACATCAACAGCGATATACCCTTGTCGATGCCTATATAGTCGCTTGCAATGTAACCGTTGTCCAAATTGAACGAGTCACGAAGTCCGTATTCGTCGTTATCGTTTAAAATACGTACCGTTTGGTAGTAAGCCATTGCTTCCAAACTTTGCTGCGGAGTAAACACAACCGAGCCTATTGCGCCGCAAGGAGCAACCGTACCTTCGATGTTTGTATAACTTGAATCTTCGCTCGAATTCCAACCGCGGGGAGGAGTTCCCAACTTTCCGCTGTAACCCGTTGACGTATCGCAAGCAGTAAGCCCCCAACCGCCCTTGGCGAATGTTTCGTGGACTTTTGCATTGTCCTTGCAGTATTGGTATGCCGCTTTGGACGCTTCGACGGAGTTTTCGAACCAGTTAGTACCGATTTTGTCCGTTTTGCCTTCAAAATCGATCCAAGCGTGGGAAAATTGATAAGTGAATATACTGCCGAACCAAGAATAAATAAAGCTGTGTCCGCCGTAACTATCCGTTTTACGCGTAAAACTGTAATACGTTTCGTCGGTTAAACGGTGCTCTTCGACGGGACTGCCCGCGCCTAAAACGTATATCATAAGTTGCTCGGCGTACCAGTCCCAGCAACCGCTTGAAACGACGTGAGTTTGCGGATCAGCCGACATACTTATCATTTTTTTGCCATTTTTAACTTTTATAAAAGCGTTCCAGTTAACAGCACCGTATATTTCGTTGGCAATAGTTGCTATTTCGCCGCCGAAATACTCCGCCGACGATAACGCACCGCACAGCAATATTGCCGTATCCACCGAAGAAATTTCGGTATTTTTAGTATTTTTGCCGCTGGACATACTTACAAAGTGTGCATAAAAACCTTGATACGCTGTACCTTCGTCTTCCATACTTTGCATTCTGCGCAGCGTTTGTAGCGTTTTTAAAGTACGCTCTTGCGCTTGTTCGCGGGTAACCCAGCCTTGTTCGACGCCAATAATATAAGCCGTCAAACCAAAGCCTACCGACGCTATCGAAGCGGTACCCTTGTCGCTTGAACGGTCAACGATTAGTCCGTAGCCTTGTTCGGATTTAGAAGCGTTGTCCCAAAAGAAATCGAAACAACCCTTCATTTCCTTTTGAATACTGTCGCCGTATTTTTCCAATAACTGTTCGCGAGTAAGCGTTGTTTCGCAACCGCTTGCAAAAACAAGACCGACCGCTAAAACAATTATCAGCAAAACAGCTATTATTGATTTTTTAAAAATTTTATTCACCTGTAATACCTGCCTTATCTATTCCGTCAGTAAAGAAGCGTTGAGTAAACGCATACATCACCAACAACGGCAATACGCTCAACAGCGTTCCTGCCATATAAATTGCTTCGTTTGCCGATTTACCCGTAGTTGTTACCGAACCGAAGATTTGCTCGTATGTTTCCTTAAACTTGGCAAGTTCCAACGGCAATGTTGTAACTGTTCCGCCAAAGTAAATGGAGGATAAAACGGTTTCGTTGTAGTACCACACTACCGACAGCAAAAACGACAGCAATATTGCGGGAACCGACGCAGGAATACCGATTTTGAAGAAAATCTGGAATGAATTTGCGCCGTCGATTTTTGCCGCTTCGATAATCGAATCGGGGATGCCCTTAAAGAACTGGTAGAAAATCAATATAAATACCGCCGATTTTATACCTTGTCCGAATATTGCCGGGACTATAAAGGAAAATACCGTATCGATTAATTTGAGATTAGTGTAAATAAGCACTTGCGGCAACATTGTAAGTTGCGAAGGGACAATAAAAGTTAACAAGATAAGTCCGAATATAACCTTTTTGCCCGGGAACTTGAAACGTGCAAGTCCGTACGCAACCATACAGCAAGCGATTGTTTGACACAATGCGGGCAATACCGAAACGTATATAGATTGCCACAATGTTTTACCGAACGCTAATACTTGCGACGCTTCGCGGTAGTTGTCGAAATAAAAGGACGTAGGTAAATAATTTACCATAGGATTGCTTACGTCTGACGGGCTCATAAGCGAGTATCCAAGCATATAAAGCATAGGATAAACGTAAACAAACCCGAACAGTACCAGCAGCAGATAACTGAAAAACGTTTGCAGAAAACCGCGTTTTTCACCAGTACCTAACAAAAAGGCTTTTGTGTTTTCCTTGTTAATGGTTTTTATCCACTGTTTAAAGGTAAGGCGTTCCTTTTTAACCTTCTTTTTCTTTTCTTTCTTTTTCTTTTGTCTGTTGGTTTCGTCCTCGTCGGGACGGAGAATTTTACGTACAAACGCGCCTATTGCCGCAAAAAAGCCCAAAAACTTTTCCTTGGCGGTTTTCTTAGGCGAAACATCCGACGTTGCTTCCTGCAAACTTTCCTGCGCTGACAACGCTTCGTCCGCCGTTACTGCTACTTGCTCGACCGTTTCGGGTTCGGTTACGTCGGTGACAATGGTTTGTTCCTGCACTACTGCGCCGTTTGTCGTTTCGGTCTCGTTAGTCGTAATCAATTCGTTTTTCTTTTTGGAATTTTTCATGCTTTCTTGACCTTCTTTTCGTGTTTCTTAAATATCAATACCGCAACGCCCAAAATTGCCAACATTACTATAAAGTAAATCCACGCCATTGCCGAAGCATAGCCGTAACCTGCGCCGTCGCCCGAACCGTGCATATCGTTTTGAATTTTTTTGATTATAGGGTTCAACGAGAAAATAGACTGCATAACTACGGTAAACACCACGTTAAGCACTATTGTAGGATTGAGTGCCGGAAGCGTAAGTTTCCAAAACATTTCCCATTTGGTAGCACCGTCGATTTTTGCCGCTTCGTACATACTTTTGTCCAACTTTTGCAAGCCCGTCATAAATACAAGAATTTGTATTCCCGAAAACCACAAAATCATTATGAATTCCGAAGTTAAAAACTGTAACGCATCTATTAAAAATTGGGGAAGCGTTTCGGCAAGTTCGGTAAAGTTGATAAGTTTTTCGATACCGGGGAAGGACGCCACGCCTTGCGTTATAAATATTTCTATAACGGGACCGCTGGTAATGATTACCGGCAAAAAGAATATCGTCCTAAAAAAGCCCGTACCTTTAAGCTTGCTGTTTAACAGCATTGCCAATATCAACGATACCACCGTAATTACGGGTACGTAAAGGATAATTTCCATTGCGTAATCGCCAAGGGCTTCGGAAAAAGCCGTATCGGTAATAAGCGCATAAGCGTAATTTTTAAAACCTACGCCTTCGGTTACGATTTCGCCCGGACGTATTGTTACGTCGCTGAAACTGAACACCAACGTTTGTATTATCGGATATGCCACGAATACGGCAAAGCCGATTAACCAAGGCAAAATAAACACTAACCCGCTAAACGCTTCCGAATGGAAAAACCCTTTAAATTTGGCTTTAAAGCGATTGCTCTTTTTTACACCTGTCGCAGGTGTATCAGCAGTTGTCATAGGCTCATTTTGCTCGACGGCAACTGCGTCAACGGTTGCTTGCATTACCGTTTGTTCGGCGGTAACTGCGTCTGCGACTTCGTGCGCGATGTTGTTTTTTGTTGATTTTTTCATACTTAACCTAAATGTTTGTTAGAGTAATAGCCGATTGAGCCGGTACTGTGTTACCGCTCACCGACACGTCGGCATCGGTATAGTTAACAATTACATACACGCCGTTAGAATACTGCGTTACGTACACGCCGTTAGCGTATACAAATCTGTCTTGCATCGTTGCGCCCGCAACCTTGGACAAAACTCCGTTTACTTCGTTGTATATTTCGCGGACGGAATTTTTCCATATCGAGTAAGACGACGTAAACAATCCCGAACTGTTTGTTCCGTACAAGTCGATAGCGTCCTGTTCGGTAAGGGTAAATGACGGGTAAACGTTGTAGTCGATAAGCCTTAGCACTGTTTTGCGTCCTGTGTAATTTAAGTTAATTGCAGGACTGTACATAGGAACTTTGCCCGACAAAATCATTTGCAGCATAGGTACGCTTTCCGTTTCGACCATATAGCCGCTTGAAGATAACGGAGCGTCTAGGTAACTGCTTAAAACCGAAAACATATACGCATTGGGATTGTACAAGTTTGCTTCCGTTTCGGTAGACTTGACTATTTCCACAAGTTTTTGCATTGCGTCGGTGCGTGAGAATACTTGGTTTTTGTAACTCGAATACAACATACTGCCAAGTGATTGATAGTCGACAGTTGCGTTATAGTTTTTAATTGTTGCAACGTCGCCTTTTACTTGCGAAGCAATGCCGTCTAGCGTCAACAAATTGTATTTAGACAACGAACCTGACATTTTGTCGGTTACATTAATAAACTGCGTAGAAATATTTAACGCCAAGTTACTTTCGCGTACCGAAGCGTCTTCGTATGCACGCATAAAATCAGTTGTAAACGACAGTTTGACGCCCATTTCGCTTAAAACGTTTGACATATTGCTGTAAGCGCGTTTATTGCCCGCCTTGTTTTCCAACGGAAAATGGTTAGGATACGAACCGTCCAAACCGCCCCTTGTGTATCCCCAAACGGATACATTTAAGTTGTTGCAGTATTCGGAAATTTCACGCGCGACCGATTGAATATAGTCGGTTGTAGTCATAACTACCACTTCGCGCCCGAACATTCCTTGTTTGTTGTCAGCCATTAGGAATTTGATTTTAAGTCCTACGTCGTTTATGTCGTTGGACTTCATTTCCAAAGTACTGCGGTAAGCTTTGGCAATGTCCGCAATGTCGGTTTCGTCGTCGAAAAGCGTCATTGTTTGGACAAGGTCGAAATTGTTGCGGTCAGCTTGGAAATCGACATAACTGCGTCCGTCCGAGCCCGAACTTTCGTAATACTTAACGTATATTTCGCGGTAAATCCAAGTAAAATATGCCATATTATACTGAGTTGTTATCGAACTTGCGTAAGCATTTATCGAACTGTATTCGGCACCGCTATCCGCCGTTACCATTGTACCGTGATCGTTATACATCAGTGCAAACATAGGCAATGTGGCCGTTTGCGGGGATGTAGAGGACAATCTACTGAAAGATATGCCGTAATCGTCGCCGTAAACACGCGCGGAATATGCTTGCTTTGCCGACGTCTTTTTAGACAAATCTATAACTGCGCCGCTTCCGTCGGGAACAAAGATTTTGCCGTCCGTCAGCGAATAACTGCTGTCGAAAAACGGATAAATATTTAAGTACTGCAACCTAACCGTTTCGGAATTTTCCTTTATCGAATCGTTAGGGACTGTAACTGTAATTTTGCCGTTGGAAAGGCGGACTTGCATTGTAAGAACAATACCTATACGCCCCAAAGTGACCTTGGCATCAAAGCCGTCCGCTTTTTCGGTAAACTTAACTGTACCGCCGAGACGCGACAATGCGCCTTCGCTGGAAATGTTAGTGCTTAAATCGCGGTAGCCTACCGTTATAGCGTCGGTAAGTTTTGCAACCCAACTGTTATTAAGTCCGTCTTCTTCCGAAAAGCGTTTGCCCGAATACCAAGTTTTGTCGCCTTTTGTTACGCTCATATTCAAGTTGGACTTGTCGACATTCATTACGTAGTCGCCCACAGTAACGCTAAACATCCCTTCGTCCGACCGACCTTGAATCACATCGGTAAATACAGGCGTTGCAGCAAAGACGGTAGGAACCGTCAGCAACGCTATGGCAAGAATTACGCCTAAAATTTTTACGACTCTTTTAGCCATTAACGTATCACCTCCGCAAAAATTGCTCCGAAGTAGCCGAATATCTGCGCAAACAGCATCCGTAAAACTACGAAGAATAACAATACCATTGCAAATGCAAATACCGTCAAAATTATATTTTTGATTGTTTTGCCGATTGAGTAATCGTGTAACTCCATTATAGCGCGGAATACGCAAATAGCACTCCAACCGTACATTACGATTTGCAAGAACGTATATACAAACGATTCGTTAAAGGTAAGCGCATTACTTAGTATCGCAAGCGGCAATGCCATAATCAGATACGGCGTTAAAGCATAGATAAACGAAATGAAGCAATACTTTAACTTACCTTCGCCGTCGGTAACGGTACTTACAAAATAGTTACACAAAATAAGTAACAGCAATACACCCGTTGTAGTCAATACTACATTCCAGCCGTTGGTGTTGTATACAGTGGACGAATTGAACAAATAACCTGTTATTACCACAGATAAAATTTGAAGAATTATAAACCACAGGAACAATACGCCGGCAGTCCAAATGCTTGCAGCATTGTGATACTTTACTTCGTACACCGCGTCTTGCGTAGCTTTGCAAAATCTACCCATATGCTTGATTTCGCGGAACGGATAAACATGCTTAACGTGTACGTCGTTTACTTTGGATAATCCCGTTTTTACGGGAGCAAGCAAAGCGGGTTTCTTTTTGTCGATAAATTTAAGTACCACGACAATTACAATAATTGCGATTATTACGCAAAATACCCACAGCAAGTTGTTTTCCAACCATTCGTTGCGGATTTCCCAAAATGCGTCGGAATAACCTTCGCGGTCTTCGGCATACTTGAACTGTTGAAGCGCCAAACCGTAATTATTCTTTTTCATATTGGCACGCGCCAATGCTTTGTACGAAAGAATGAAACTGCTGTTGTGACGCAAAACTTCCTGCCACAATTCTTCGCCGTCGATATAACGTCCGTCCTTGTAGTAATCAACGGCGGAAAATACCAACGAAGCAAATTCCGTACGGGAATAGATAATTGCCATTGCATACTTGCTGTCAAGAACAAGTATCCGTCCGTCCGAAAGCGCGCTTACTGCCACCGGACTGGACAAACTTCCGAAGCGTTCGAGACTGTCCGAGCCGCCGAAGCGGAACAGCAAATTGCCTTCGCTGTCGAATATAGTTACATAGCCGTCTGTTTGTATGCTGTAAATATTTTCGGAATTATCGATACATACAGCCGTCGTAGCCAAGTAATTGACGTTGGGGGACATTATACTGTTGCCCAATGTATTAAGCTTTTTAATTGTGTTGGAAACGGCATTGTTAGTAACCGTATACACAAGTCCCCTTCCGTCGATAGCAACGTTTGTAGGACTGCGCGGCGTTGCAAGGAATGTGTTTTTTTGAGCTTCCGAAAAGAACAAATTTTGCAGTATCGATACCAACGTTTTGTTTGTTTCGTTAGCGCCGACGTAGCCGATAAATTCGCCGTCGATATTCATTTGCATTAAACCGCTTACGCAGCCTTCGGACACGACAAACAAATTACCGCGGGAATCGACAGTCATTTTGGTAGGAGTATACGGTGTGTTTGCACCTACAAGCGGATTGGTCGGTTTGTCCAATTCCTTGACAAGGGAATAATCCGTTTTGTCAAACAAATAGATAAGCTTGTTGCCTTTGTCGCAGACGAACAAATAGTCGTCATTTAATGCAAGTCCCGTAGGCTGCTTTAATATATCCTTACCTACTTCGACAGCATTTGCGCCGTTTAAATCGGTTACAACGACACGACCGTTGCCGGTATCGGCAATATATACGGTTGTTTTGCCGTCCTTTTCCTCTACCAGCATATCTTCGGGCGAACTTAATCCGCCTATAACCGAACCCGTAAGGGACAAGGACGACTCAGGCATAAATGCCGTCTGCGTCGTTACGAGCGAACCTTCGGGACCTGCCGTCATTGTTTCGTACGGAACCGTAGCCGAATAATCTATATTAGACGACGTTTCGGCAATCGCGAGCGATTGCGGAAAATACGGTACTGCGCTTAACGTAAACAGCAACACCAAAATGGGCGCAATTATTAAAAGTAATGTTTTGAAATTTCTTTTCATAATTATCGAGATTTTATTTAATACCGGAGTGAGCCATAGTATCCATAACCTTACTTTGCATAACTATAAAGATAATCAGGTTGGGCAGGAACATTATTAACGCACTTGCGGCGGTTATACCTTGCGTAATGGAAGTATTAGTCGCCGATGTAAACGTTGTGATGTAGTACGCAAAAGTTTTAAGACTTTCGTTATTTAAGTAGTATACCGACGCTTCGACATTGCCCCAAGCGGACTGGAACGACATTATAGCAACCGTCGCTATTGCGGGACGGACAGAGGGAATGATGATTTTGAACAAAATGTCCAATTCGCTTGCACCGTCCATTTTTGCCGCTTCGATAAGCGCGTCGGGAATTTGGTCAATAAACTGCTTAATCAAAAACAAGCCTACGGGCATTGCCACTATCGGCAAAATGTTGGATATAAACCTATCTACCAAACCGAGATTTACAATTAAAATAAAGCGGGGAATAGTTACTGCGATAGGTACAAACATCAATGCCAACGTATTGATTTCGAAAATCAGTTTTTGCCCTTTAAACTTTTTCTTACTGAGTACATATCCTGCCGAAACGGACAAAATGATACTTATAAACATTGTAAGAACGGTTACTATAATAGAGTTGAACAAGTAACGCGTAGCGGGAATAGATGTCCCCGAAATTAATTCGAACAACGCTTTGTAGTTATCCCATGTCGGATTTTCGACGAAAAAACTGGGCGGGAACTTAAACAGTTCTTCCGCAGGCTTAAACGCCGTTGTAAATATGTAAATTATAGGTAACACCATAAAGATTGCCAACGGCAACAGCAAAACGTAAAACTTTATTTGGCTGACGTGGAACCTTTTGGGGTTAATTTTTTTACCTTGAAATGATGCCATTTTACACCTGTTTATCAATCGTTTTTACTAGAAAGCAACGCCATAATAATTTTACTTACCGCGTAAATGAGAATTAGCAACACTACCGAAATAGCCGCAGCGTAACCCATTTCGTACCTGATATATCCGTAGTCCTGAATATGGTTGATTATAAGCTGTCCGTTGTAGTTAGGCGTCGGGTTCGAGCCCGAAAGTTCGACGCCGATAGCGCCCGCTTGGAAAGTGTTAACTACTGCCATTACCGCACCGAAAAGCATTTGCGGCTTAATAGAAGGCATTGTAACGTGGAATATTTCCTGAAAACGGTTGCGCATTCCGTCGATATACGCCGCTTCGTACAGTTGCGGATCGATATTCAATATACCCGACAACATTGACAAGAAGCCGATACCCATACTCGACCAAATGGTAACTACAATCATAATAGGCATTAAGTAGTCGCCGCTTTGCAGCCATTGCACCGCTTCGCTGATTACCCCCATTTTAAGCAATATTGCGTTTAAGTAACCGTTGGGATCGCCGCTGAATATCGCCGTCCACACTACTTGCATTGCAACGCCCGACGTTAACGACGGAGCGTACAAACACAAAGCGAGTACGGTACGCGGTCCTTTGGGTACTTGCGCCAACATCCAAGCAAGGAAGAATGACAAAAAGTATCCGACAGGTCCTGCGATTATCGAAAAGACAAGCGTGTTGGGAATGACTTTTTGCATAAATACTTCGTCTTCGGTAAACAAACGGATATAGTTGTCCAGTCCTACGAAAGACGGCGAACTTATGCTGTTAAAGTCGGTAAACGACAATATAATTGCCAAAATAACGGGCAAAACGATGAATATAATAAACGCCAACAGATACGGCGCGATTAAAAGCGCAGTCATTAAACCGCTCTTTTTTCCGCCGATATGCTCCACCTTAGGGTGCTTGGGCAATTTAACGGCTTTTTCACCCTTTGAACGGCGTTTTTTGCCGTCGGTTTGCTGTTCCGCCGTTAATTCCGCTTCGGCAGGAAGTTCAACGGTAGCGGTTACTTCGTTTTGCAACACTTCTGTATCCTGCATATCGTCAACCTCCTTCCTTTAATTTGCGAATATATTCGAGCGTTGTCACTTGGTATTCCTTGACGGTTTGACCGTTTTTGATATACCCGAATTCTTCCAGTTTACGTTTGAGTTCCTTATCGATATTGGTTACGGCGTTTTCCACTACCGAACGGGTGTTTTCGCCGTCTATTACTATGCTGTTCCAGGCGTTAGACAGTTCGCGCTCCAACATATACCAACCGGGTACTTTGGGTACTTCGCGCATCCATTGCCATTGTTCCATAATTACAGCTTTATCCTGCGTGCTGAATGCGACTGAATTGTTGAACGCGCCCAAATTTGCGCTGTTCCAAATATAGTTTTTGCCGTAAATCATTGTTAGACGGTTCATATACTCCGTCTGCACTTCTTCCGACGACCACCACTTCAACAACTCCCAACCGGCGGCGTCCTTTTCGTCGCTGCCGCTTTTAAGCAGAGTCATAGATGTTGCGCTACCAGTTTGCCAACGGGCAACTTCGCCAAGTGCCGGATCGTAAAAACCGGGTGACAAAGCAATGCCCCATTTGCCGGCGATTTCGGGAGCTGCCATACTTAAACGGATATACGTTTCGAATGTTGAAACGCCGATAGGCAGACTTCCGTTGCGGAAACTGTCGAAGAAGTTGCTTACTTGCTGAGGAAGACCGTACACTGTGTACAGTTCGGTCATATACTTTATTGCGTCAAGCCCGTTTTCCTCGGCTATCGTAGTCGCCGTTCCGTCGGATGTGAACAATCCGTTACCCTTTTGGTAAATGAACGGCGCAGTCGTCATAATGGACTTTGACGACGTTGAAGTAGATAACGGAATATAGAAATTAAGTCCGTATCTTTGCAAAGTCGGCAGTATGTCGGTTACGTCGTCCCAAGTGTCGGGCAATGCAATGTTGTACCTGTCCAAAATATCTTGGCGGTAGTACATTACGTAAAAGTCCTGAGTTTCGGGAAGCGCCAACCCCCTGCCGTCGGCGATTAACGATATCATTGCGCCTTCGGAAAATCTGTCGATAACTTCGCCGTAATCGGAAAATTCAGTAAGGTCAACCGTTAAGTCGCGGATACCCATTTCGTAAGGCAGCCAACTTGAAATACCCGTAACTACGTCGGGAGCAATACCCGCCGCGTTAGAAAGAATCAATTTGCCTTCGTCAGTCAACAGCGAAAAACGCACTTTGTAACCGGTACGCTGTTCGAAGTCGGACGCATCGATCATTTGCTGCATTAAATCTACGTACTGGCGCGAACGCGCAACCCATACTTGGATTGTTTTGGCGTCGTCCGTTACGTTGGAATAGTCCGCAAAGAAACTGTGGAAAAACTTTTTGGTTCCTTCGGCAAACGCTTTCCATCCGCTGCTGCGTTCGATTCCGCTTTCGGTTGCCGACGGGTGCAGCACTATTTTATCTAATTG
This sequence comes from uncultured Eubacteriales bacterium, assembly GCA_948938605.1. Taxonomy (GTDB): domain Bacteria; phylum Bacillota; class Clostridia; order Christensenellales; family CAG-314; genus Fimimonas. The sequence goes on along the minus strand of CARAIG010000065.1, from coordinate 8,210 downwards.
CAAAGCAGTCGATTTAATGTCGGACAGCGCGTTAGCCAATGTTTGGACTATCGAACCGCTGCCTTCCGCTATTTGGGCATACTTGTTGGGAATATAAGCAGGACGCTTCATTAAGCCTTCAAGGGCTTGCTTGGCAGTGGAAATAAGTATTAACGCCTGATAGTTAACATCCGTTCCGTTTACCGCTTGCAACTTTTCGTAAAGCGTACCTAAACGATCGATTTCCGTCTGCAAACGGTCGGTAACGCCGGGGAAGTCGTTGTCAACGTCCCATTCGCGGTTGCCGTCGCTAACAGTGCCTGCAATTTGCTTTAAGTCAAGATACACTCCGTTAAGTTTGTCGATGGATTCGCTTATTTCTTTTTGCATCGAAGCGGTTGCACTGCCGTCTATCTTAACGGAAACAGTATGCGTACCTGCCGTCAAATAAAAATCGAAATTGCTTTCACCGCCTAAAGTGTGGTTTTGAAATTCGCCGTTTTCCACAATAGGATAACGGAGCAATTCCTTAAAAGGAGTTTCGCCGTCCACAAAAATTTGGACATAAACCGTACGGTTAGAGTTGTCGTTGCGGACATTTAAGGACAAGTTATACAAGCCCGTAGTCGCAGCGGTTACCTTGTACGTCAAAATTTGTTCGGGGCTGTCAAAACCCGAAATTGTGTTTAAACGCGATGCGTAAGTATCGTAAGGCGTGATGTTGATTGCCGAATTGCTTGTGGGAACCGCCGAAAGAGTATTTTTATATAAAACGTTTTCCGCTTCCACAGTGCAGGCTTCTTTCCCTGCGGACTTGCCTTCATACTGCGCTTTGTAAGTTGCATAGTCGTCGGGCATAGTTACCGAACGCAATTCGATATTGCCTATTAAAATTTCGCCGCCCGACACTACCGTTATTTTGACGGTGTTTTTGCCGCTGTTAAAAGAATACACGGGCGGAAGTACAGTAACATAGTCGTACTCATACAAGTAGTCCGACGTCCATTCGTCCAATTTGGTTTGAACGGGAACGATTTCGTTGCCGAAACGGTCGGTGGCAAACTCGTCGCTGCTGTTGCGCCACAACGCTTTAAGAGACGAACGTTCCGAAACAACCGTACCGTTAACTGAAATTTCCACTTCGCTGTCCGACAGACCGTTGTGCATTATATATCTGTCGACATACAATGCCAACCTGTCCGCTGTCGGAACGTCGACTGAGTAAGTTGCGGACTTACCGTAATCCAAACGGGCAACTTCCGTACCGTAGCCGAAATTGTCGGTTGTAATGTTGCCGTCCGTTTCGTCGAGCGCGGCTAACGCCTTAATATTAGCGTTAGCGGACGTTTGAACATCGTCCCAATTGGCTGTAACCGCCGAAAAATCGAAATCGGCTTTATTACAACTAATTAACGTCGCCGTAACAATGGCAAGTATCATAACCGCCACAAGCGCTAGCGCTATTCTGTTTTTTAATTTGTTTTTCATTGCCTATAAATCTTTTAATTATAGTTTTTGTATTTTGCTACCGCAGCAGCATATTGTTGATTTGCAAACGCATTAATTTGATTTGCATAGTCGGCTAATGTTGCTTCACCTGTACGGCAAGCGTCTAACAATTGTCCGATGTTGCAATTTTCAATGGTTTCGCCGTCCTTAGTTATCTGTATACCCGTTTTATAGTCCCATCTAGCCAGTCTATAACCGGGAACGACTTTTACGGATTGAACTATGCCTTTATCCAAAGAATCGTACTTTTCGAGAATTCCGCTTACCGACGTGTATTTGTCGAAATACGCTTCGATAACGCTGTCGTCGGTAATTAACGGCAATGTGTTAGGCATACGGGTGTTGTCCAATTCGATACGCTTCATTATTCCCTTGGGCGAAAAACTCATCCATTTAGCAAAATCATACGCCAATTGCTTGTTTTTGCACGAAGAAGAAATTGCCAAGTAATCGGGAACGATAGGTGTTCTGCCGCCGGGGACACCCAAAAACATAAGGTTCATTTGCGGGTTCATAGTAAGCATATTAGGAGCTTCGTATGTGGAACCCCAACGGATAGCAAGTCTGCCTTGATCCCACAATTGAACGGCACCGTCAACGCCTTCGAAGTCGTCTGCGCGGTCTTCGTCATTAAGACTGTCGTACGTTAATTTATTTAAACGAAGCGACGCGGCTTCCTGCATAGCAGTAGCAAATTCGCTTCCGTCAAGATGGTATTGTTCACCGTCCCATGTAAACCATCCGTAATTTTCGTTCAATGCGGCAGGATACCATTCGATAATAGTATCTTCGGCGCTTAAACCGATACATTTTGCGCCCGAACCGTTATTTTGACCTTTTACAGCCGAAACAAGATTTTTAAATCCTTCAAACGTAAAGTTTTCAACCAAAGCGTTCAACTCGTTGGAAAGGTTAAGTTCTTCAAGCAAATCGACGTTGACGAAATAGCCCATCATATGCATAGAAAACGGAACTGCGTAAATACCGCTTTTATAATGGGTAGACTGTTCGATTGCGGAAGGTATTTTGTCCCAATCGCCCGAAGCGTCGCCGTTTACAAATTCGGTAATATCGGCGGCAAAATTATTCCTTAAAACATAGTCGATATTACTAGTCATAAAAACGTCGGGCATATTGTTGCGGGCAGCATAAGCGTCCAAAGCGGGATCGTAGTTGTTGCCTGCACCTGCTTCCATAATTTTCACTTTGACATTGTACTCTTCTTCAAATGCCTTAATCATTTTACGTTCGGTGTTATTGCCTGCTTCGGTACCTAAATTCCACGAAACGTATGTAAGGTCGTAAGTTTCATCACACGCGACAAAAAGAACCGCGCATACGCTTACTACCATTACAAGCGCTATAATCAAAGCTAGTTTTTTGTTCATATCGTCCTCCTAAAATTATATTTGCACTTCTACTGAGTGTTTGCCTTCTCTAAAATCGGGTACGACGTTTCCGTCGATTTGTTTGCCGTCCACTACCATTTTGCTTACGCCCGTGCGCTTGACTTCAATTGTATATTCGGCATTGCGGAACTTACGCACATATTTGTAACCGTCCCATTGCTTGGGGATACAGGGGGATACAAGCAACCCGTCACGCGTAGGACGTACGCCCAATACGTACTGTACCGCTACGCGGTGAAGCCATTGAGCGGAGCCGCTGTACCAACTCCAACTACCCCTGCCGAAGTACGGCGAATTAGGTCCGTCGGAATTGCCCGGCAATACGTAAGGTTCGGACATATATTTGTCGATATCGGCGCAACGGTTAGGCGGACATATTCCCGCATATGCTTTGTAGGCGTTTTCGTAGTCGCCCATTAAAGCAAACGCCCAAACAGCCCAAGTGCCTGCGTGCGTGTACACGCCGCCGTTTTCGCGAAGCCCCGGAGCATACCTTGTTATATAGCCGATTTCGGTATGCGGGGTTTTGTATTCGGGATACAACAACAATGCGCCGTAATCGCGCAGTAAATACTTTTGAACGGACTTCATTGCAATACGTTTGCGTTCGTCGTCGGTGATATCCGAAATAACCGCCCAAATTTGCGGGTTAAGGAAAATTTTGCCTTCGGCGCATTCGTGACTGCCCACTTTTTCGCCAAGGTCGTTTGTACCTTGCAAAAACCATTCGCCGTCCCAGCCGTATTTGTTAAAGTTTTCCTTGACGGAAACTGCGTGTTCGCGCATTTGCTTAGCAAATTCCGCGTCATCCTTAAATTCGGCAATCTTGTCAAAACGGGTAATTATCCAATAAAGGAATTCCGCAACCCAAAAACTTTCGCCTTTTAGTCCGTGTCCCATTGCGGACAAGCCGTCGTTCCAGTCGTGCGCGCCCATAAGGGGAACGCCGCGTTGAGACGTCATACTGAAACTGTACAAAATTGCACGTTTGCAGTGTTCGTAAACCGAGCCTTCGCCGCCGTCCAAAAACGGAACGTTAACGTCCAACACCGATGTATCTGCCGTTTCCGCAAGATAATTGACAACGGTAAACGGCAGCCACAAAAAGTCGTCCGAACATTTTGTGCGTGGACCTGCGTTATTATAGGTCAGCCACCAGTGAAGCACGTCGCCTTGATTGAATTGCTTGCTTGCGTGCAACAGTATTTGACGGCGGGTTAATTCCGGCTTGCTTTCCAATCCTATTAAGCTGTCCTGCAACTGATCGCGGTAACCGATACCGCCGGAAATTTGGTAATACCCTGCTTTTGCCCACATTCTGCCCGATAACGCTTGATATTTAGTCCAAGTGTTCGTCATAACGTCAAAAGACTCGTCGCACGAAGATACTACTTCGTTTTGCAACAAGTCTTTCCACATAGTTTTAGCACCGTCAAGTTCCCTTGCGGCGTCTTTAACAGAATTATTTTTAATTAATGCAACGTAGTCTTCTTCGCCAATCTTAGCCATACCTAAGTTAAAGACGATTGTTTTGCGTTGCAGTCCGTCAAGATTGCATTTGACGCGTAAAGCGGCAACAGGTTCGCAATATCTGCCGCAACTGCCCGCTAAATGCTGCTGTTCCATAGCAAGGGGCGTTTTTTCGTCGCGATACATACCTATAAAAGTGGTTTTGTCGCAATCGAAAGAATCGGCACGCTCGGAACATGCGAAAAAAGCCGTATAAGGCCATGTGTCATTGTTGTACCTTCCCTTTTCGTCGGGGAAGCCCCACAGGCACTTATTGACGGTTATAGAATTAAGTTTTTTGTCAAATTGTAAATCGTAGAATAGTCTTTGGAATTCGCGGTGAGTGTCGAACGCCATTCCGCAAGCCCATTCGAAATAACCCGTTACGTCCAGTTCGCGTTTGGAATCGGTCAAGTTTTCCAATTCCAACACCATATATTCCATAGGCTTATCAGCCGATACGTACTGCGTCAACACAGACTTGATACCGTGACTTGTACGGGTAAGAACGCTGTAACCTATGCCGTGGCGAATTTCGTAAGTGTCGTTGTCATCCTTGATAGGCAACATTCCGCTAGACCAAAATTCACCGCTTTGTAAATCGCGTATATAAAAATATTTACCCCAGTTATCCTTTATAATATCCTGGAAACTGCGAGTCAGCCTATTTTGTTCGGCATTGCCTCGAAACGAATACCCCCCCCCCGGTTTGCGTTACTATAATAGAGTAATCGCCGTTACTGATAACGTTAACCCAAGGACGGGGTGTTTTGGGATTTGTAATTATAAACTCCTTGCCGTCGGGAGAAAACCTCCCGTATTTGTTACTTAACATACTACTTAAACCTCAATGGATATTTTTCAATAATTTCAATGAAAATACTTTACTGTACAACGGAAATTACACCTATTGTATGGATTAAAAAAAAATAAGTGCAACCGTCAATATTTAGGGTAAAATATCTCATATTATTTGTGATTATAACATAAATACAATACAATTTCAAGGGGGTTTTTATATTTAATTTATTGAAATTTCATTGAAATTATTGAAAAAATGCGTTAATTTTAGCCAAAATCTATTTACAATAACGTTTACAATTGATATAATGGTATACGAGCCATTACTATTGACGTTTTACAACGATTAACTACTGCTAATCACTTGCTATTACATCGTATCACGCGACAAAGTAATTGTAGATGTAAAAATATATTATTTGTGTGCGATAGAATACTGCATACATCGCATAAACGCTTTAAGTATAAATATTGTTTTTATATATAATAAAGAAAGTATATTTAAATATGTTTAATTACAATTACAATAATAAAACCACCGCTATACATCACGTCACGCAATCAGTTATGAATTTTTAATTCACTTTTTTTGCGTGCGGTATGTAACATATTACAAAAATTCAATTTGGAGTTAACTATGATACGGCTAACAGATATTGCGGAGCATTTGGGACTTTCCGTTACAACGGTATCTTACTCGCTAAATAACGATCAGCGCATTCCCCCTGCTACAAGGCAACGGGTAATTGACGCTGCACGCGAACTGGGATATACGGGCAAAAGCGGGCGCACTACTTCGTCGGGAGATTACCTTAAACAAGTAGTACTGTGCATTAACTCGCTTAGCGGGGGAATTTACAACGAATTGATTTCCGAAATGAAAAGCACCCTTAAAGTAAACAATTGCGAATTAATGATTTACCTTGGTTCAAATATATCGCAAATTAAATGGTTGGACGGACTGTTTGTGCTAAATTCGCGCGTTTCCACCAATGATATAATTAAAATGACCAACAGACGGATACCCGTAGTAGTTATGGACAGAGAAACGACAATTGACAATACTTCGCGCGTGACATTGGATAACTTCGGCGGATGCTACGAAACAACATTGTATGCGCTGAATGCAGGCGCAAAAAGTTTTGTTTTTATAGGCGGTCCGAAAGAATCGTTTGAAAGCAGACTGCGTTATAACGGTTTTATCAAAGCGTTGGATGATAACAAAATTGCCACGTCCGAAAGTTCGCTGTTGCAAACGGACTTCTCGTTCGAGGGCGGAATTAAAGCTTGCCGTTTTATCTTAGAGGAATCGGCATTGCCTGACGCTATTATTTGCGCAAACGACGAAACCGCAATGGGTATTATAACCGAATTGAAACGTCAAAATATCCGCAAAAACATTATTGTTACGGGTTTTGACGGCGTACCGCCAAAAGACGGATGCCGTTTTGTTACAGCTAAGGTCGACCGAAAATACTGGGCGTCCACTGCTGTTTACACAATGATAAAAAAATTCGAACACGGAACCGATCAGAATATAAAAGTCCCCGTAAAAGAAATAGATTACAATTATTAAAAATATATTTAAATATATTAAATAAACATTATGTTAAGATAAAATGCGTTTTACATAATTCAACAAAACGCGGATAATTATAAACCGATATGCCATTAAATATGCTTGCTCACATTCGGTTGCACTACGGATAACAATAAAGGCGTTGACTTATAATCAACGCCTTTTTGTTATTTGAGTTATTTTTTCTTTGTATTATTTGTTTTGGACTTAGCCGTACCTGATTTAGACTTAGGTGCGGTAGACTTTTTAGCACTGCCGCTTGCGGAAGCTGCGGCGGGTTGTTTTTTATTTTTAATTAAGAACCACCAAGCCGCAAATCCTGCGCCCGCAAGAACGATTACGCCGACAATTACGCCGATTACGATGCCTGCTACGTTTACAGATTTATGCTCGCCGTATATATTCAAGCCCATCCTGGAATAACTTTCGGCAAACTTTTGGCTTACAAAACTTACTTCCAGCATATTGCTCGAATCGATTTCGCTTTTAGCAAGAGTAAGTTTGCCATTAGCGTACTTTTTAGCATCAACAACTTTTCCGTTTAAACGAACGGATCTTACAACAACCACATGCGCAAACGATAATATATAATTATTTTCTATTAACGGAGCGAGAGCAAGTTTGCATATAATGTAAGGCACAAATAGGCCTTATTACGTTATAAAACCGGCGCGCTGAGTGCTTTATAACGTTAGTATAATATTATTATCCGATAATATTCTAAATGGCGGATTTTGCATTACTATTGTTATAGTTATGCATATAAAAGGGACGTTATTTTAGCAAAAAGGTTTGACACTCTCACACTAAATCATATATAGTATAGGCAGATTAGAAATAATCTGTAAACAAAGCATTTTAACTATCAAAAAGAAATTAGGAGGATTTATGACTTCAACAAAAAAACGCATTGCAATAATTTTTATTGTAGCAGTGTACGCGTTCTCCCTTATTTCGGGATTAGCGTATTTTATGACAAACGGCATAGTAGGTGCGTTTGCCGAAACAGAGGACACAACATATGCGTATTATTACGACAATCTAACGATTACGGGCACCGACGGCGAACAAAAATCCTATGCGCTCGCTAAAAGATTTTATCAAGTGCTAGACGAAATTAACGCTTCTGGAGATTTTAAGAAGGGAGTTATTTCGTACGATCTTACAAACGTGCTCACGTCCGATCAAATCAAAGCGTGGGTAGAGGACGGCGATTTGGAAATTCCCAAGGCGTTCGGCGCTGCGCGCGATTCGTACCTTATGGATCACCCCGAGCTGTTTTACATAGACGTATACAAAATAATGATAAGCGCCGGTCGCACCGGCGGCAAATACGTTGCTTACATTGACAGCGGCAAGGAAGCCAACATCTACCGCAATAAAGCGTTTACTTCGGAAGCGGCTGTTAATGCGGCTATCGTTCA